>JBFZAD010000246.1:0-4986 GCA_041309125.1 Candidatus Omnitrophota bacterium | reverse complement strand
CTCTTCCGATCTAAACCAGGCAAGACAAGAGGGTGCGCTTGCTTTTTTTGGTGAAAAATATGATACCAGCGTGCGAGTGGTTTCTGTGGGAGATTATTCAAAGGAGTTGTGCGGCGGTACGCATGTTGAATCAACGCAGGATATTCAAAATTTCAAGATTATCCAGGAGAATTCCATAGCAAAGGGAGTACGTCGTATCGAGGCCTTGACCGGAGAGGCTGCACTAAGACTAATTGAAGAAAGAGAAATCTTATTAAGTGATTTAGCAAATCAATTTTCTATTAAAAGAGAAAGGGTTATTGAAGAGATTCAAAGTTTTACTCAAAATATTAAGAATATAAATAAGAGCTTAGAAGATTCAAGGCTGGGCATATTTAAAAAAGAATCACATAGTCTTAGTTCGGTTAATTCGATTAATTACTTCTTTGAGAATTTTACAAATATTGAAGTTAGCCTCTTAAGACGCTTTGCAGATTTATTAAAGAATGAGTTTAAAGATAATTCACTAATTATTTTAGCGCTAGGAGTAAAAGATACCGGATTTATCCTCGTAACCATTACGCAAGACTTGCTAAAGAAAGGATATGATGCAAGAAAGATAGCCAAGTCTATAGCGTCAATCGTAGGCGGCGGCGGCGGCGGAAGAGAAGAATTTACGCTGATACAGACCAAGGATTTAGAAAACTTTGAAAAATTCATAAAGGATATTAAAAGGAACATAACCAATCTCTTAAATGAAAATAATTAATCTCAATAGCAGCCAGCTAAATAAGATTTGCTCGAGAAACACCTGTTTTAAAAAAGGTATTCAGCAAAGGGTTGCAAAGATAATAGAGGATGTTCGGCTTAATGGGGATGAGGCTGTTTTAAAATACACAAGAAAGTTTGATAAGGTTAAGCTTAAAACAAGAGAGTTGCAGGTTACTCCGGCTCAGATAAATAGCGCATACCAGAGTATCTCGCGTGATTTCGTCTCTAATTTAAAGACGATTATCTCAAACGTTGATAAGTTTCACAGAAGGCAGATTAGAAGGTCCTGGAAATTAAAGCAGGAAAATGGTGTTATATTGGGTGAGAATTACATACCATTAGAGAGTGTTGGAATTTATATACCAGCCGGTACTGCTCCGTTGGTTTCATCTGTATATATGAGCGTTCTTCCTGCAAAGATAGCAGGTGTTAAGAAGATCTTTATTGCTACGCCACCTAGTTTCTCAGGAGATATAAATCCTCATATCTTGGTTGTAGCGAATCTTTTGAAGGTAAACGCAATATTTAAAGTTGGGGGTGCCCAGGCAATAGCAGGGCTTACCTTTGGCACAAAGACCTTGCCAAGGGTGGATAAAATAATAGGTCCAGGAAATATCTTTGTCACTGAGGCAAAGAGGCAAGTATTTGGCTATGTAGATATTGACATGTTGGCAGGACCAACGGAATTGGTAATTATCGCAAACAAATATAGCAATCCCCTATTTGTAAAAGCAGATTTACTTGCTCAGGCTGAGCATTTCCAGGGTTTGGCCATACTTATCACAACCTCAAAGTCATTGGCAAAGACGATGATGCATGATATTGAAAATGGCTTTATAATTGTTGTTAACAATTTGTTTGAGGCTGTTGAGGTGTCTAATATGATTGCACCCGAACATTTAGAGATTATGGTAAATAACCCTGCCAGGTTAACAAAATTCGTAAAAAATGCAGGTGCAATATTTCAAGGCCAATACAGCCCTGTAGCGGTAGGAGACTATGTGGCTGGGCCAAGTCATGTTCTTCCTACTCTTGGCACAGCGCGATTCTTCTCCGGCTTAGGTGTTCATGACTTTATGAAGGCAACTCATGTAATTTCATATTCAAAGAAGGCCTTAGAAGAGATACGTGAGCCCTTAGAAAAAATGGCAAACATTGAAGGCCTGGGTAGGCATCTTGATTCAATAAAGGTGAGGTTAAAATAATACGAGGTGGAATATGTTTAAAAAACAAAGAACTGCAGTTATTAAAAGAAAAACCAAAGAAACAAATATCGTTGCACGAGTAGATATTGATGGGCAGGGAAATACAAAGATTAATACTGGTATAGGAATTTTAAATCATCTACTTGAATTATTTGCCTTTCATGGCTTGTTTGACCTGGAGTTGCACGCAACTGGAGATATTCAGATTGATATACATCACACCAACGAAGACATTGGGTTAGTCTTGGGTGAGGCATTCAAAGAGGCCCTTGGCAAAAGGGTTGGCATAATGAGATTTGGTTTTGCATCTGTGCCAATGGAAGAGGTTCTCTCTGAAATAACCCTGGATATAAGCGGCAGAGGCTCTTATGATTTTATAGAGGACAGCGTATCTAAAGATGCTTTAAGAAAACTTAAAACAGATGGCTATAGTTTTGAATACGCAGAACATCTCTTAGAGTCATTTGCAAAAAATTCCGGAATCAATATTATTCTTAAAGTTTATGGAGTCAGAGACGATTTACATGTAAGCCTAGAAACAATTTTTAAGGCACTAGGGATTGCTCTTGATAAGGCGGTGCAGATCGATCCCAGAAGAAATGGTGTTCCTTCAACCAAAGGAATATTAGATTAACTTCCTTAATTTTTTAATTCAATCATGATTGCGATAGTTGATTACGGAATGGGCAACCTAAACAGTGTTTCAAAGGCCCTTGAGAATGTCGGCGCAAAGGTTAAAGTGACTGCCAACATAAGAGAAATAGGCAAATCAGATAAAATTGTCTTGCCTGGGGTTGGTAATTTTGCTGATGCAGCCATGCTTTTAAAAAGAAAAGGGCTTATTAACGTTATAAAAGAGTCGATAGAAAAAGATAAATATTTTCTTGGTATTTGTCTAGGTTTACAGCTTTTATTCTCCGAAAGCCAAGAAGATAAGAAAAATAAAGGGCTTGATATTATTAAGGGTGGGGTTATAAGGTTTAAGAGCAAAAATATAAAAGTCCCGCATATAGGTTGGAATCAGATTATAATAAAAGATTCACCCGTTCATCCTTTATTAGATGGTATTCCCAGTGAATCATTTTTCTATTTTTGCCACTCATATTATGTAGTCCCTAAAGAAAAAGAATATATTCAGGCTACAACTAACTATGGAGAGTCTTTTGCCTGTGCAATCTGCAAAGATAATTTGATGGGTGTTCAATTCCATCCTGAAAAAAGCCAGGAAATAGGCCTTAAATTGTTAAGAAATTTCGTTAGATTATAAATTATGAAAATAATACCAGCAATAGATTTAAAAGCAGGCAAGGTTGTAAGGCTTACGCAGGGAAGATACGATGAGACTATCTATTCTGATGATCCTCTAAAGATAGCAACTGAATGGAAGGCCCTTGGAGCAAAATACCTGCACATCATTGATTTAGATGGAGCGGTCACGGGCAGGCCACAGAATTTGAATGTAGTAAAAAATATCGTAGATGAGACTGGTCTGTCTGTGCAATTCGGAGGTGGACTTAGGGACAAGGCTGCGATAGAAAATGTTTTAGGCTTTGGAATAGAAAAAGTAATACTAGGTACCAAGGCAGAGGACGAAGACTTTTTAAAGAATTGTCTATCTATCTTTGGTGAAAAGATACTAGTGAGTGTTGATGAGGTAAGGGGTAAATTTATGAAACAGGGATGGAAGGAGTCAACACAGTTATCAACAATAGATTTTATAAAACGCCTTGAGCAAAATGGATTAAAGACGATTATCTATACCGACATATCAAGAGATGGTACCATGAAAGGCCCTAATTTAATTAGGATTAAAGAAATCTTAGAATCTACAAAGCTGGAATTGATTGCCTCAGGGGGAATAGGCTCAATAGATGATATCGCTTCATTAAATGATTTAAAGCCAATTCAGCCATATGGAGTAATAATTGGCCGTGCTCTTTATGAGGGCAGGATTACCCTTGTGGAAATCTTTGATAGGTTCAGAGATAGCTTAATTTAATAAGATGCTGACAAAAAGAATTATACCTTGTTTAGATGTAATGAATAGAAGAGTTGTAAAGGGTGTCAGATTTAAAAACCTGAAGGATGCAGGGGACCCTGTCGAGGTTGCAAAGATCTATGATAGGCAAAAGGCAGATGAGCTGGTATTTTTGGATATAACTGCAAGCCTGGAAAAAAGAAAGACAATTCTAGAGGTTGTAAAAAAGACCGCTCAAAATGTTTTTATGCCTCTTACTGTCGGAGGTGGCGTGAGAAACCTTACTGATATTAGGAATCTTTTAAATTCAGGAGCTGATAAGGTATCTATTAATACCGCTGCCGTTAAAAACCCAGATTTGATTAGAGATGCCAGTAGGAGGTTTGGAACCCAGTGTATAGTTGTTGCTATTGATGCAAAAAGAGTAGGCACCCAATCAAAATGGTTAGTCTATATTAATGGAGGCCACACGCCAACAGACATAGATGCGTGTTTCTGGGCTAAAAGGGCGCAAGACTTAGGCGCAGGCGAGTTACTTTTAACAAGTATGGATTTTGACGGAACCAAGGATGGATTTGATATTCAGTTAACCAAGAGAATTTCCGAGGCAGTCAACATTCCGATAATTGCCTCTGGCGGTGCAGGTAGCTTAGAAGATTTTTATTCTGTATTAACACGGGCAGATGCAGATGCAGCCCTTGCAGCAAGCGTCTTTCATTATGGAACCCTAACGGTCCATGATGTAAAAAAATACCTAAGCAAAAGAGGGGTAAGTGTAAGACTATGAAAACTTCAAAAAAAACAAAAAGGGTACAATTCAAATTTGACAAACAGGGTTTAATTCCTGCTGTAATACAAGATTACAAGACGAAGGAAATACTCATGGTTGCCTATATGAATAGGCACTCTCTGGGAATAACCTTAAAAAAGAAGGTGACCTGCTTCTGGTCCCGCTCAAGAAAAGAGTACTGGATAAAGGGCAAGACTTCTGGTAATTTTCAATATGTAAAGGCAATTTATTATGATTGCGACAAAGACTGCTTACTTATCAAG
>JBFZAD010000245.1:0-6195 GCA_041309125.1 Candidatus Omnitrophota bacterium | reverse complement strand
CTCTTCCGATCTTTCTTCTCTGAACCATTTTTCAAAACACAAGACCGTGACGATTATTTATCCCGAAGCACAATATCAAAGCATAAAAAAGGGGAAGCCTTATTGGTCTCATGCGTTATTTGATGGTAAGATCAGGATTCCTCTCGCCCAGAAGATTTATTCAAAAGATTTTTTAAGTCAGATAATATACCATGAGTATGCACATTCAATTATAAGAGAGCTGACAAAGAGAAATTGCCCCTTATGGCTTAATGAGGGAATAGCTTCATATGCTGAGGGTTTACTTGAATCGAAGGACAGGAGCTTTTTTTCCCAATATTTAAACGAGGACTCTTTTGTCGTTTTTGAGAAGCTCCCTACTGACTATGCTGGTATTAAAGACTCAAAAATTGCAAACCTATTTTATAGGGAGTTTTATCTTTTAGCAAATTTTATTGTAGAAAAACAGGGCAATTCAGGATTAAGGAGTATTCTGAATATTCTAGGGGAGGGTAAAGGGATAGAAGAGGCCATTAATAAAGTAATGTCAATGAGTATTGAAGAGTTTTCAAAATCATGGACAAGATATGTAAAAGCAAAGATGGGGTTTTAATATGAAGATATTTCAGACTTTAAAGTTTTCTAAAAATAAATTGATCATATTTTCAATTCTTTTCTTATTCTTTACTTTAACTCCTCTTGTAAAAAGTGATGTTTCGATATTTACCTTTACCAGGGCACAGCCCGCTGTAATCTATCTTTATTTACTTACAGATTATATTGATACACATGTTAGCGATTCGTCTATCTCTATTTTATTATATTTCTTTGTGTATCTATCAGGATATTTTATTATTTATTTTATTTCATGTATTATTGCTGAATCATTTGCTCTTTTCGCCAAAAAGACCAATGATAAGAAAACAGGCTAATTTTATAGCAGCAGTTTAAAAATAACCCACCCAGAAATTTAAAATCCACAATTCGTAAAAACAATCAAAAAGAGATTGACAAACTAGATGCATTATGTTAATCTAAAATAGCTTATGCAATAAAAATAATATAAGCTAGAAATGTAATTATTGCTATACTTATAGTAATTACTATAATAACTAGATATTGATGGTTAGCCTCACTTTATAACGCATGAAATTAATATCAACAAAAGATATCACAAAAAGATTCAATCTTACCTACCAGACGCTAAACTACTATACAAATATAGGTCTTTTTAATGTTGTTTCCAGAAAAGGTAATAAGAGGATGTATAATGAGGATGAGGTTGCTGATAAGACCAGGGATATAGAGAATTTAAAAAATGAAGGATACCCCTTAAGGCTAATTGTTAGAAAGTTGAATGGCGAAAAGGCAATATGAGCTATTATAAGATATTAGGTTTTGATAAAGAGCCATTTTCAACCAGCCCAGACCCGGAGTTTCTTTATATGTCAAAGGCTCATGAGGCTGCCCTTGCAAATACTTTAATTGAATTAAATTTAAAAAGGGGTTTAAGTATTATCTTAGGTGACATTGGAACCGGTAAGACAACTCTTTCAAGAAAGCTCATACAGGAATTGAGCAGGCGTGAAAAGTTTGTTTTTCAAATGATTCTAAATCCTGTTTTTCAGGATGAAGAAGAGTTTATGCGTTGTCTTGTCGGTAATTTTAATTTAACCTTTGAAAGGGATGATAGGAGGCCTTTAATTCAACTTAGAGATACCCTTGAGAAGTTTATCTTAGAAAAGACACTTAAGGAAAATAAGGTTGTTGTAATTATTATCGATGAAGCTCAGAAATTAAATGAAGATTCGATGGAGACCTTAAGGATACTTTTGAATTATGAGACTAATGAGTTTAAACTGATTCAGCTGGTCCTTTTTGGACAGAAAGAATTATATCCCAAAGTTTCAAAGGTTGAAAATTTTTATGATAGAATAAGTTTTAAGTCTACTCTTTATCCTTTTTGCCTTGCAGAAACAAAGGAAATGATATATTTTAGATTAAAGAAGGCAGGGTACAAAGGAAAGATGAATTTATTTCTAGATGATGCTATCAGAGAAATTCATAATTATACAGCAGGATATCCAAGGGGCATCACTATGGTCTGCCACAGGATTCTTAAAAACCTCTTATTAGAAAAGAAATATATAGTGGATGCAGCTTTGGTCAGGTCAATTATTCAAAAGGATGAAGAGTTGGGCTGGCGAGGCAGAGTTACACAACGATTAGATACCTCAATTATTTATAAGTAATTTTATTAAATTTGATATGAGCGATACCGATAATAATAAAGAGAAAAAGACGGCAGAAAGGCAGCTTCTTGATATCATTGAGAGTCAAGAGAGTAACCAGAAAAAGGAACCGAAACAAGCATCAATTAATCAACCTTCAAGCAGCGAAATTGAGAGCAGAGATGATAAATTAGATGAGAAAGGTGTTACTTTAGAACAAGAAGACGTTAATTCTGAAACTGAAACAAGAACTAACCCTATTTTGGATAGAAAAAAAATCGTCCTCTCTCCAAATGTTTTAAAGGGGAGATTTATTTATCTTCAAGAGAATTTACTAAACAATCTTAAATTCCATGATCTTGATTTTACACTGAACTTTGTGAATTACTCCTTAGCTTTTGTTATTGCGGTTATGTTTATATTTCTGATATTGAGCTTCACTTTAAGATCTAAGAAACTAGGTAATCTGTCTGAGGCAATATCTATAAAGATGGAAACAAAAGAAGAGGGTAGTTTGTTAAAGCCACTTCAAAACCTGTCCTATTATCTAGAAAAGATTAGCCAGAGAGATATATTTAAACCAAAACAAGAAAAGATTGAAAAGGTACAGCAGCAGCAGGCTTATTCTACGATTCATGAGACCATAAAAACACTGAGACTTGTAGGTATATCTCCTTCAGAGGAAGAAAATGAGAACTATGCTATGATTGAAGATACTAAGACACAGGGCACTTTTTTCTTGAAGGAAGGTCAGACAATAGCAGGATTAAGTATAGTAAAGATTACACAAGATAAAGTTATTTTATCAGATGGTACCAATAATGAAGAGCTAAAATGAGATATTATTACAATACTAAAAATATCGGTATACTTTTTATTCTGCTGCTGATTTTTCTTGTTAATAGCTTACCTTTGTATGCCCAGGATTTGAGTAAGGAGATGAGGGAGAAGCTTGAAAGAGAAATTACTTTGGATCTGCGTGATATGGACATAGTGGATGTTTTTAAATTTATTTCTATGAAGGGAGATTTCAGCATAGTTGTAGGCAAGGATGTTACCGGAAGAGTAACGCTGGTTTTAAAAAAAGTTAAGATAAGGGATGCACTTGATATTATTTGTCTTTCTAATAATTTAGGCTATCGCGTTATTGAAAATATAATATATGCCACAACTGAACAGGAATACCTTCAAACCTACGGGATTCTCTTCAGGGATAAGAGGAAAATAAAGATTGTCTATCTCCAGTATACAAAACCAAGCTACGCGCTTGAGGCCTTAAAAAATATTAAAAGCGAGATTGGTAAGATCGTTATCGACGAAGATACTGGCACCGTTGTCATGGTTGATACACCCAGCAAGTTAGAGGAGATGCAGGAAGTAATTCAAAAAATAGAATACAAGCTAGAAACAAAAATTTTCACTCTTAATTATGCAAAGGCTGCATCTGTTAAGGAAAAATTACGAGAGAAGCTTGATGTAAAATCTGTTGGTTCGATTGAGGCTGATGACCGCTCGAACCAAATTATAGTAACTGCGCTTCCGGAGCGCTTTAAGGAAGTCATTCCTATTATAGAGGCTCTTGATAAGAAGACGAAGGAAGTTTTAATAAAAGTTAAAATACTTAAAGTTGTTCTTAATCCAGAATTTGACTTTGGAATCGATTGGACTGCAGTTGCTAAAGGAATAACTTATTCAGCGAATGTTCCTATCGCAAGCACGCTTTCAACTGCAGGGACTTTTGGCAAAATTACCGCAAGCAATATGGATCTAGATGACGTTAATTTTAGTTCAACACTAAAGGCGCTTAAGCAGGTTAATGATACTAAGGTCTTGGCCAATCCAAAAATATTAGTTACTGACAATGAGGAAGCTAAAATTCATATTGGCGATAAGCTTGCGTATGTTACTACTACAACTATTGGTACCGGTGCAGATCAGACTGCAAATGAGGAAGTTCATTTTATTGATGTAGGAATACTTTTAAATGTTAAACCTACAATTAGCGATGACGGTTTTATCAGAATGTCAATAAAACCGGAAATATCTTCACAGTCATCGACGCTGGAAACTCCTCAGGGGGCTGAGATTCCTTTAATAAATACAACTACCCTGGAGACCAATATTGTTGTAAAAGATGGCACTACTGTAATTATAGGAGGCCTGCATAAAGATGAAGAAGTAAAGAAAAGAAAGGGACTCCCTTTCATTATGGACTTTCCATTTGTTGGAAAATTTTTTACTAGTGTATCGGATTCAATTGAAAAGACTGAAATAGCTATTTTTATGACTCCGTATATAGTAAAAGGCGATACCCATCTCACTGACCATTTCCCAGATTTATCCCCTCCCAAGACTTACTAATTTTTCACATTATTAGTAAATCACGGCTCAAAATCAAAATTTATATTAAAACATAACATATTGATTATAAAGAAGTTATATTTCTGATTTAAAAGTATTAATGAACATTCGTTTCGTTTTAAAAATGTCTTAAATTATCTACATTGGACTTAAAACATTCTCGATTTTTATATTAAAAAGTAAAATTGAGTAATCTATTTAAGAGAGTGAGAGTTATATTGAAATGCAAACAAAGAATAGAGAGCGTGTGTTTACAAATATAAACTTAACATATTTTTTTCAACATAAAAAATCTCAAAAAAGTTAAAAAAATGAATATTTTTATTGATTTTTTTGTAAATTATTGTATACTAAGGGATTATTATTAATAAACTTATGAAACTTCCTCATAGTAATATTCTTAAGATTTATATATATGCTTTTTCCCTTCTTTTATTCCTAACTTACGGTATCCCATTGAGTTTAGCTAATAATCTTTCCATATCAAACGCCTCTCTTGAACAACCAGACGCTTCACAAAAAACTAGTAAAATACAATTTGATTTATCTTGGGAAAACTCCTGGAGAAATAATTCCAATTATGATTCAGTTTGGATCTTTGCCAAATATTCGATAGATTCAGGTTTAACTTGGAAACACGCAACATTAAAATTTGCCGGGTCTAATCCCTATGGATTCTCTATAGGGAATGGAACTCAAATAGAAATACTTGTTCCCGCTGATAAAAAAGGATGTTTCATCCAAAGAAATTCTGCCGGACAGGGAAATGTTGAGATCGAGGATATTGAGCTAGTCTGGGATTGGGGTAACGATGGTTTAGCTCAAAATTCTACAGCTAGGGTTATGATTTCCGGAATTGAGATGGTGTATATTCCTTCGGGTTCTTTTTGGATTGGCGATGGCAATGGCAGTTTGGAATCTAGTTATGCATTTCATGAAAATGGCGATGACAACACAGGAGTAGAAATCACAACTTCCAGTAAGAATATTTCCTGCGATATTAATAATAATGATGATATAGATACAAATGCAGTAAGTGTTGATGGTGATGCTGGCACTAACGGTAATTCTCAATTTCCTACGGGATACAACTCATTTTATATCATGAAATATGAAATAAGTGAAGGTCAATGGGTTAGTTATTTTAATTCATTAACTAATAGCGAAAAATTAAATAGAGATATCACAGATGCAAATGGCAAAAATTCTGATTCAGTTGTAGATCGTAATGCTGTTTCATGGAGTCAGGGGAATGCAGCCTCAGTTAAAAATGATAGGGCTTGTAGTTTTTTATCCTGGATGGATCTTTGTGCTTATGCAGATTGGGCAGCTCTGCGTCCGATGACTGAGCTTGAATATGAAAAGGCATCTAGAGGTAATTCAACTTCGGCTTTTGGAGAGTATGCATGGGGTAATTTATCTATAACGAATGCGAATACGATTTCAGGTCAGGAGGACGGGACAGAAACCATCTCAAACTCTGGAGCGAATTGTTGTTATAACAATCAAACTTTTAGTGGCGGAGATTTAGGTAATGGGCCTTTAAGAAACGGCATATTTGCAAGTTTGAATTCTAGCAGGACTAGCGCAGGTGCAAGCTACTACGGCGTTATGGAATTGTCAG
>JBFZAD010000244.1:0-3381 GCA_041309125.1 Candidatus Omnitrophota bacterium | reverse complement strand
TTTTGATCTTCCGTAATCAAACGGTGCTGTTTTATAATAAGATTGCTTACTGCTTCCTGTGCTGCATCAGTTAAATCAGCGTTTTTTACTTCCACATAAATAGAATCAACATGCTGTTTACCCATAAGCCTATACATAGCGGTACTTATCGGAATAAGCACCGCATCATCCTGATCTTGAGGACCGGTTGTGCCTTTGACAGGTAAAATTCCAATTACCCTAAAGTTAATCTGGTTAATTTTAATGGTTTTCCCGATAGGGTTCGTATTCCCAAAAATTTCTTTTACCACCGTGTTACCGACCAAAGCCACTTTATCCCTCATTTTGACTTCTTCTTCGGTAAAAAATCTCCCCACTGTAGGAATAGATGAACGTAACTGCGCATAAGATACTCCTACGCCTTGAACCTGAGTATTCCAGTTTTTATTCCCATAGACTATCTGCGCCCTATTTGTGACTGAAGGACTGGCGCATTTTACGTAATTCTTTAGCTTTTCGATGGCTGTTACATCATCCAAAGTAAAACGCGTCGTTGTCCCCGCTTCCATTGATACCCCCCCTGTTTTGGAAGCCCCAGGCCGCCCGACAAGAAGATTCGAACCCAGCGATGCCAACTGTTTCTCACTTGACTCTTTTGCTCCTTGACCGATTGCCAGCATAGCGATAACCGCGGCAACACCGATAAGTATTCCCAGAATCGATAAGAATGCTCGCATCTTGTGCGAAAACATAGCAGCTACCGCCTGCTTAAGATAATCAAAGAATTCCATGCCCCCCTTTAATGTACTACCGGTTTTAGACAAAATATCTTTGACTAAATTTTCGGATCCGGACAAGCCAACTTCCGAAGGTTTCGTCTCAGCAGAAACGGTTTTATCGGAGATAATCTGACCGTCGCGCATGGTAATAATCCGTCTGGCGTGCACCGCAATCTCATTTTCGTGAGTAACAATTACAATGGTTTTTCCCTTTCTATTAAGCTCCTTTAATATTGTAATAATCTCTTCTTTGCTTTTTGTATCTAGATTTCCCGTAGGCTCATCCGCAAAGATAACCGGAGGTTCGTTAACTAAGGATCTGGCAATAGCTACTCTCTGTTGCTGACCTCCGGAAAGCTGGTTGGGTTTATGAAACATCCTATCTTTTAAGCCAACCTCTCTGATCTCTTTTTCTGCCCTTTGTTTTAAATGCCTCTTCCCGGCGTAAATCAAAGGGAGCTCGGCATTCTCTAAGGCAGACATTCTCGGCAGTAAATGAAATTGCTGAAAAACGAACCCTACGAGCTGGTTTCTAACTAAGGCTAATTCCTTGTCTGAAAGCTTCGTTACGTCCTCTCCCCCCAAAGAATATTCTCCAGAATCAGGCCGATCCAATAACCCCAACACATGCATCAGTGTAGACTTACCTGAACCCGAGGCACCCATGATAGTAACAAACTCGCCTGGAGAAATCTTCAGGGATACGCCCCGCAGCGCTTCTACCTTAACATCTCCCAATTGATAGGTTTTATATAAATTTTTCGCTTCTATCATATTTATCCTGGCGGCGGTCCGCCTTGATTTTTCTTCTGCGTAGGCATCTTAGGCATAAATGGATTACTGCCTGTATTGTCGCTAGCAGCAGGTAAAACATATTGATTTGCCATAACAATTGTATCTACAGCAATAACCCCGGAAAGTATCTCGCAATTGTCACCTTCGGTTATCCCTATCTTAACAACGCGCTTGACAGGCTTAATGCTGCCTTCCTGTTTTAACAAAACATAGTTTTCGTCTTTATCTTGTTGCACTGCCTCAACCGGAAGAATCAAAGCATTTTCTTTGCTTTCAACTATAAAATCTATAGATGCACTCATTCCGGAACGGAAGAATTCCGGGACACTTTCCGGCACAAGATCGACTTTATATATAATTACATTATTTACCGTTTGTGATTCATAATACACATGTTCCACCTTCGCGCTTATTTTATTATTTGGATAAGCATCAAGCGCAAGAATTGCGTTTTGATTGAGCTTAATTTTACCTATATCAGTCTCGTCTACTTGCGCTCGAACAATAAGTTGATCAGACAACACTATGACCGCATCAGAGGTAGCAACGGTTTGCCCGGGCTGGGTGGTCGCGACAATAACCTCTCCGTTAATCGGAGCCTTTAAAGGTATTGGCTTATAGATTTTTTGCCAGTATTTTAATTTCTCTTCGCCTTGCTCGCTTGCAGCATCAAGAAGCGCCGCCCTCTCGGTTGAGCTCATCCAAGCCAAAACCTGCCCAACTTTTACACTTTCTCCCTCTTTGACCAAAACCTCCTCCACCCGGCCGCTCACCGGCGGTTTTATTTCCAATCGGTTCTTGGGATAAACTGTCCCGGTAGATGAAATAACTACTTGTATGGAACCCACTGTAGGCTTGATCTCACTTGCTGCATTCGCGGGGCCTTGGGCTCTTTTCATTTTCATAAAGATCAATAAGCAGGCTGCCAGTAAAACTAAAATTATAATGAATAAAATCCTTTTTTTCTTATTCATATTCTAATGTCTCTCCTTTCGCCTGAATCCAATCGGCCTCAGCGAGTAACATATTTGACTGGGCATTCAAAAAAGATTTCTTCGCCGTTACAAGATTATTTTCTATAATTGTCCAGTTATCAAAAGCAATGAAGCCGGTTGAATACTGGGCTTCTGCTATTTCAGAGCGCTTAGCGGCGGCATCCAAGGCTTTGCGCTGGACGTCCACAGTTTCAATAGCATCCTGCAATTCAGCCCACGTTTGAGCAAGGCTGACGATCGCGCTGTCTTTGGCGCTTCTCTCATTGGCTTCTGCCTGTTTGTAGAGGGCCTTTGCCTGAGAAACCTGCGCAGTCCTCAACCCCCCTTCGAATATAGGAATGGATACGCTTAAGCCCGCGTTCCACCCTTTATCTCCCGGAGGCCAGTCTGAACCGGTCTTATCAGCACCCACATTGGCGGATAATTGCGGTGAAAAATTCGCGTAAGCCGACTTGATATTAAACGAGGCCGCTTTTTTCTTTGCCCCTGCCTGCAGTAAAGAAGGATTATTTTTAACTATCTCCTCATAATCGGGCTTTTCTTTAACGGTATCGCTAACGACAAACTCTCCCTTAACGAACATGGGAATGAATTCCTCCCGCCCCATTTCTTTGGTCAATTGTCTTTGCGCTAATTCAACATCTCTTTTGGCCTGTGCAAGCTCAAAACTTGCCTGTGCTACATCTGACTCTGCGGTCAATAATGCCCCTTCATGCTCTAATCCTGATTGGTAACGCAACGTTATTAACGCCAAGTTATCTTTCCTGATCTTCAGAATTTCATCTGCGACTTTCACCAATTCCTGCGCTTTTAATAGATTAATAAATGCCGTT
>JBFZAD010000243.1:0-3178 GCA_041309125.1 Candidatus Omnitrophota bacterium | reverse complement strand
CTCTTGCTCTGCCTTCTGCGCAGCCTCTTCTTCTGCTGCCTTCCTTTTTACCTCTTCTTCCTCGGCCTTCTTTAGGGCTTCTTCCTGCGCCTTTCGGTCCTGTTCTTCTTCTCTAATAGGCTCTGCTTTTGTTCTTTCTAATTCTTCAATTCTTTCCTTGGCCTTAGCAAGCTCTCTTTCTTTTTGCTCTAACTGTTCTTTGAGAATTTTAACCTCTTGCCTAAAAGTCACCCCAGACCTACTCAATCTATAATATCGGTAAACAAGAAGCATTCCAGTTGCAATTACCAGTAATCCTAATATGCCTACACCTAAGATGCCTGTCTTTTCTAAAATAACCAACCCACTCCACCATGTCTTTAAGAGTGAGCCTACCGAAACAGGAAGCTTTTCTTTTTCTAACTCCTCGCTAGGTTTAGGCCTTGCTAGCTCTTCTTCTGCTTTCTTATCTTCATACTTGACTTCAGGCTTCTTATCTTCTCCTGTAGTTTCTTTCTTGTCCTCTGGCTTTTTTTCTTCTGCTTTTCCTTCTTGGAGTCTAGTATCCGGCGCCTTGTCTTTCTCTGCGGGTTCTTTCTTCATTTCTGACTCACCAGATACAGGCTCTTTAAATGGCACTAATCTTTGCCTACCTGTAAGCTTCTCTACTATCTTGGCATCTGCCACCTTTACAGGCATCTTAAAGCCTATAGGAATCCTTCGGTCATTTGTGATCTTGCTATCTTCAAGAATATAGTTAACTCTATCTGATATTTCTTTATTTGTTGGCTCCCTATTCAGCTCTATTCTCAGAACCTTTGCTGCTGCATCCCATGGAGTATTATCCTTGATACCATCATCCGGCGTATTATCTTGTAGATGAGACCATGAACCAAATTTATAATTAGCAACCTTATTATTCTCTTCGTCTACCTTCCAGACCGAAGGTATATAGCCTTTTTTAATTTCATTGTATCCGGTAGATATCTTTGGAGTGGGAATAGAGCTTTGAGGTGTATTAAGCTCTTCTTTCTTTTCAATAACTTCTTCGGCTTTTACTGCCTTCAATGGTTCAAACTTATTTATGCGATTTGTTGCACATCCGTTTATTATTAACATTGAAAAGACAATGGCAGCAAATATTAAATTCCTAAAATTAAGATTTGAATTGTTGCCTTTTAATGAGGTTGAGACTCCCTTGAACACCTTATTTGCCAATCTTTTTAATGGTGAACTGCTGTTATAACGATATTTCTCTAATATGTTATATTTAATTGTTAACTTATTCCCAAAGCTTAAAATATTTAATAACCCGGATTCATTTTCAAAAGAAAGGCTGGTTGGTCCTTCAAGCTTCCCTGAGAAATCTCCGTTGTTAATCGTCTTCCAGAATTTACCTGCCTCTAAACTGTATAAATAAATCTTATTATCATAAAAGCTGGATATACACAGAATATTCCTATATGCAGCCAGACCCAAAGGACCATTAATTAATAGCCTTTTAACAATATGGCCATTAATTAAATCATATACATTAACGCAGTCTTTATAGAATTTACTGATAAATGCGGCATTTTTATAAACAACTTTGCCTTCATGCAGCTCTGGCTTGATTCTTCTCTTTAGGCTTTCTTTGAATGCGCTAACCAATATTTCTGAAAGTTGCTTCTCTAGGGGTAGGGTAAGGTAGGACTCACCAATTGTGAGTGTTTTGTGGACAAGCTCATAATTTACGTAGGGTCCAGCTCTTATCACTATCGAGTCCCTTAGCCATAGATTTATTCTTATCCTAGTATCATTATCTTCAACATAACGTAAAGCTAAAGTAAACGGCGTCAAATCTTCAATAATTCTGAAGGCTACAGCTCTTTCTTGCAATAAAACATCTTTTTCTTTGCTGTATACCTTTTTGAATATAGGGCTTGAAGTATGCAAAGTGTTACTAGGGTATGAAGCTGCTAAGTCTTTTGAAATCTTGTAATTTGTCTCGGATAAGCGAGGTTGTATCATCATTGAGATTGACCCAGCTACCGCAAGAGGTCTTGCCCATGACGTCACCGTTTGGAGCGATGAAAATACTATACTCACATGACCAGCCGGAATATTTTGCATAAATAAGCGTGCCGACCTCTCCATAGAGGCATTTAGTGATCGTGAGATTATTGAAATCAAAGTTTCCAACCATATTAAATCCTCCTTTTTGTTTTTGGCAGTGTTATTAATTATTTCTAAGCTTCCATTCTTCCTGGTTATTGAGCTTGAGGCAACAGGTATCTCGATGGTGGCTTTGCCAACAATGCCATCCCTTACCTTTTCCTCATTGAACCTAAAACTCCCTTTGTGTTGCCTAATAATATAATCAGCGCGACTTATCCTGACTGCCTCTTTTATCTTACCATCTTTAATATAGCCAAATGGATCAAATACAAAAGAACCATCCTTCTCTAGGGTGGTAACAAGTATGATTACGCTATCCTCTTTAATAAATTGCTCCAATCCCACACTTCTCCTTCCAAAGGATAAAGCAACTGTAGCTATGTCAATAACTGCCTGCTTGAATTTCTCTACATCTATATAAACATGGGCGTTACCTTCTGCCTTTGCCTTTATTTTGCCTTCAGTTTTTATAAACTGTTTTATAATTTTTCCAAAAATCTTTCTTATATTAACCTTTTCCAAATTCAGAGCGTCAAAACCTCTCTCTTCTAATAGAGAACCAAAAATGTCCATAAGGCGGCTTATCTCTTCTTTAATAATATCTATTTTATCCTTTCCTTCTATATATTTCACATCCATCAATTTATTAACATGCCCTGATAAAACACGTAAAGGTGTATTCATAAAGAATGCCAACTCATCCAATAGCCGCCTCGTCCATTCAATCTTGTTTTTGTCTTCAATGTTAAAATCCCAAATAGCATGATAAATATCAAACATCCCCTCACTCAAAACCTTTTCTAATTTTGCTTCATTCTCAATCATTATATCCAAAAGTTGCCTATCGGATTCCTCAAGCTCTGTATTCAATTTCTTAATTCTGTTTAGAGATATGCCTATTGAGACTATTATATTTCTTAATTCGTGGGCTAATGATTTTAAAATCTCTAAGTTTCCCTTGCTAAAATCTAATGCCAATTTCTTTATTTCTGCATTTTCAATCTTTCTGCTAAATTCATTTGCCCTTGGGAAGAACTGTTCT
>JBFZAD010000242.1:0-5850 GCA_041309125.1 Candidatus Omnitrophota bacterium | reverse complement strand
TGCGATAAATGAGTATCTTTTTTTGCCTATGTCCTTCAAGTAATGTTGAATGACGTAAGATAAAAGGCTTTCATCAGGATATTTAGTCTGTGCCTGTATAAACAGGCATTCCTTGAGATTTCTTGCGCATACGCCCTTTGGCTCAAATCTTTGGATTTTCTTTAAGATGCCTTCAGCCTTTGGAATATCGGTGTTTAATTTTTTTGCTATATTCTCTATTGATTCTTTGAGATAGCCATTTTCATCAATGTTGCCTATTATCTCATGAGCTATCAGGGATTCATCCGTATTTAGATATATCCCTATCTGCTTTGACAGGATATCCTGCAGGGTTTCTTTTTCTGTTATAAAATATGAAGGGTCGGGCGTATCTTCGCCCATATCCTGAGAGATTGTCTTATGGGTGTATGTTTGCTCAAGAGTATTTTCTGTGGGCTTTATGTTTATATCCCTGGATTGAAGGCTGTCTTTAGTTTTCTTCGGAAAGGGGAGCGCTTCTTCAAGAACAGGATTCTTATTCAGCTCTTCGCGTATAATGCTAGTAAGTTTCTGAATAGGAAGGCTTAAAATAACCAAGGCCTGCCTTAACTGTGGCGCCATTAATTTGGTTTGGATTTGTTTTTGTTGCACGTATCTATTATACCATACAAGCATAAAGTGTGCCAATTTTTTTGTATTTATTCTATTTTGTATTGCAGCATCAGTTAATGTGTGTTATGATAATGCAACTTAAATACGATAAAAATATATGAAGGCTAAATTACTGTTTTTTGTTATTTTTGTCTTTTTTTTACTGCTAATCAATAGAGTCAAGATTCCTGTCTGCGGAAATTCTAATCTGCCTGCCTTCAAAGAAGAGGCTATATCTGGGGAGCTGCCATTTAAAAAGGGAGAAAAGATTATCTTTGATTTCTTCCTATTTGGCATTAAGTCCGGAAGGAGCAATATAGAGTTTTTAGGTGATGCTAATCTTGGCAATAAGAAGCTCTTTCTTATTTCATCGGCCACCGATGCGCTAAAGTACAAAGGTACAGAAAAGATCTTTGTAGAGTGGGACAGCTTTTTGCCGGTTAGGGTTGAGCGGGATCTGAAGATAGGATGGGACAGTGAGAATATAGTTGAAGAGTATAATGTAGAGGATGGCTCGGTAGTAATAAAGAAAAAGAAAAATGGCAAGGTTTTAAAAGATATAATATTCAAGAATGAGGGTAGCTACCAGCATGTTATAAGCCTGTTGTATTATTTGCGCACAATAGATCTTTCTTTAGGGCAAATAATACCGGTTAAGCTGCCAAAGTTGAGCCTGGAGTTAAAAGTTAAGAGTATAGAGAAAATAAGGGTGCCATTTGCAACAAAAAATGCATTCTTTATCAGTGATCCAAAGGAAAATTTAAGGATATGGCTTTCAATAGATGAAAAACTACCTTTACAATTCAGTTATAGCTCTACTGCCAAGAGATATTCTATGAAAATGAGAACGCTTGTAAGGTAAACTAAAAGAGCGGTAAGGGAATAAGAAATACTTTTAAATTTATTGACACTAATTGCGTTATCGTAGTATAATTGAGCAACTATTTAAAGCCGGAGATTTGCCGTTGCCATTAATAATTTACACAAAATCACCCCTCCAGGAATGCCCCAGTACTATATAAAAAAAGAGGATTTTTTAAAATTCCTTGATAACCTATCAAGAGAATATAGCGTTTACATGCCTACACTCTGTGAAGGCAGAAAAGACGACTATATATATTCACAATGCCTTAAGCCAGGCGATTTCATATTTAATCCATATAGAACTGTTGAGCCAATAAAATCGTTTCTCTCACCCTTAAAAGAAAAGGTATCAAATTATTTTTCGGATAAAACCCAAGAAGGACAGGATAAAAAAATAGCAATAGTAGGCCTTAAGAATTGCGATATACAATCATTAAAAATTCAAGATTATGTATTTTTGCAAGGAGTTTGTGAGGATGAGATATATGCAAAGAGGAGAAAGGATACGCTTCTTATTTCTTCAGATTGTACAGCCTTTAAGGATGTCTGCCATTGTATTGGCTTAGGCATCATGCCGTATCCCGAAGAGTTGTTTGATTTAAATATGAGCCCATTAAACGACAGTTTTATTATTGATGTTGGCTCAAAGACCGGTGAGGGCCTGATAGAAAAGAATAATGAGCTTTTTAAAGAAGCAACAAATGCCCAGCTTACTGCAATGCGCTTAAAAAGAGAATCAGTTGTAGAGCAGTTGAGTAAGCACCTGGCGGCAAAAAAATTAGCCCCCAAGGAAGCACTACAAAAGTCAATTGCATCATCACATGGAAGCGATATCTGGCAGAATGAGATGCTTACCTGTGTTGAGTGCGGAGCCTGTAATTTTATTTGTCCGGATTGTCATTGCTTTTTATTGGCAGATGACAAGAAGGATGATAAAAATACAAGAGTTAGGCTGTGGGATTCCTGTCTATATGCAAATTATGCAAGGGTTGCAGGCGGGGCAAACCCATTGAAATTGCGCGCACAGAGATTGAGGAATCGTTTTGAGAAAAAATTTGATTTCTTTCCGACAAATTTAAAGATATTTGGTTGTACCGGCTGCGGCAGGTGTATTGAGGCATGTCCTGCCAAGATTGATATAAGAGAAGTTTTGAAAAAGGCATACGAATACTCCAAATCAAATAAAAGCTAAATGCACAAAAATATTTACGAGCCTCAAGAGGCAACAATAGAAAATATTATTACAGAAAGTCCTACGATAAAGACATTTGTGCTAAGGCCTTCTAATGGCTTTAGCTTCCAGACTGGCCAATTTGTAGATATTACTATACCCGGGATAGGAGAGGCGCCTTTTACTCCTTCTTCTGATCCGAATGTCAAAGATTACCTAGAAGTGACAATAATGAATGCAGGAAGGATAACCTCGATTATCCATAATACAAAGACTGGGGATAAGGTTGGGCTAAGAGGGCCGTATGGCAAGGGTTATCCTCTGGATCAATTTAAAGGGCAAGAGTTAGTAATTGTAGGAGGAGGGGTAGGCCTTGCGCCGCTTCGGTCACTTATCCTGGCATTATTTTTTAATATTGATGATTACAGTAAGGTTGTTATTCGTTACGGAGCAAAGACGCCAGAGGATGTCATATATAAGGATGCTATCCCTCAATGGGCAAATAGACATAATAGAATTAATTTGGTGACAACGGTTGACAGAGGAAATGATACATGGAAGGGAAATGTGGGCCTTGTTACAACCATACTGAATGACTTACCCGTTGATATAAAAAAGGCAAAGGCAATTGTCTGCGGACCGCCAATAATGATGAAGTTTGTAACTTTTAAATTGCTTGAATTGGGATTTGGCCATAGCCAAATCTATCTTTCAATGGAAAAGAATATGTCCTGTGGCTTGGGTAAGTGTGGGCATTGTAGATTAGGGCCATATTATGCGTGTAAGGATGGCCCGGTGTTCACGTATGATAAAATATCGCAATTGCATGATATATGGGACTAATAAAAGTTAAAAGTAAAAAGGTAAAAGGCAAAAGTACAAGTCAAAAGTAAAAAGTAAGAAAATGAAAAGATTATTCGTAGATTTAGATATTTGTTCGACGTGTGAGGCTTGTAAAATCACCTGCGATTATTTGTATCATCCGCAGAATAATGGCATAACGAGCCTTCGAGAATACGCGACATTTTCAACAATATGCAGACACTGTGAAGAGGCGCCTTGTGTTAATTCTTGTTATCGAAATGCTCTTGAAAAACAGCCAGACGGGCATCTTAAGAGATACAAGATGCGCTGCACCAGCTGTAAAACCTGCTCTATAGCATGTCCTTTCGGGGTAATCTTTACTGATTTTATTCCATACCTGGACTCCAGGTGTGATTTTTGCATTAGTATCTGCGATAAAGAAATGCCTAAGTGTATCAAGAGCTGTCCGCTTCACGCAGTTGAATTAAAAGAGATAGATAAAGAGATTCCAGAAGAAAATATATATTTTGTCGGAGATACTTTAGCGGTTAAGACTAGAAAGTGGTTTAGAGAAGATATATTGGCCAAGCCAAAGAAGAAATAGATGGAAATACTATTTAATTATCTTATATTCCCGGGATTTCTATTCAGCGCAATTATAGGATTATTAGCCGGATGGGTGGATAGAAAGGTTACAGCCCGCATTCATTACAGGGTTGGGCCGCCGTGGTATCAAAATTTCATGGATTTGGCCAAGCTTTTTACAAAAGAGATAATTGTTCCTGCGCGTTCAAAATTTACCTTCCTGGCTGCGCCATTTCTGGGATTAGCTTCAAGTATACTTGTGGCTGCTTTAATAGGTAATACCTTAATAAATCCAGAAAAGAGTTTCGTAGGAGACATAATAGTAGTTTTATATCTGTTGGCTATGCCGGCAATTTCACTTATAATAGGTGCAAGCGCGTCTGCCAATCCATTGGCAAGCGTTGGCGTGTCAAGAGAGATTAAATTATTATTGGGCTATGAATTGCCGTTTATATTATCAATCATAATTGTTATAATAAAAACTGGCTCGATAAATTTAGGAGAGATAGTTAATTATCAGATGAGCGAGGGTTCTATTGTAGCATCTTTTTCAGGTATAATTGCCTTTATCGTATCGATTTTGTGTGTCCAGGCAAAGTTGGGCTTAGTACCTTTTGATGCTGCCGAGGCAGAACAGGAAATCATGGCAGGAACGCTTATTGAATATTCAGGGCTTCCTTTGGCAATATTTAAGCTGACCAAGGCTATCTTGTTATATTCACTGCCCATGTTTTTGATTACCATTTTCTGGTCCAATGAATTGGGCTTGAGCCTGGTATATAAGTATGTAGTAATTTTAGTAATAATAATATTAATAAAGAATACCAATCCTCGTTTAAAGATCGATCAGGCAGTGAGGTTCTTCTGGGGCCCATTGACCTTATTGGCAGTTTTTGCAATTATATTAGTTTTCTTAGGGAGAGTTTCAGGATGTCCAATCTTAAAATAAAAACGCTCACAAAATCCATTTGGGTGTTTCACGCAGCCTGTTCGCCGTGCAATAACTGCGATATAGAGATTCTAGATCTATTGACGCCTAGATATGATATTGAAAGGCTCGGGATTACATTGGTGGGTAGCGTCCGGCATGCAGATGCCCTTCTTGTGACGGGTGTTCCAAACACAAAGACAAAAGAAAGGATTAAAAAAGTTTATGATCAGGCGCCTAAGCCCTGTGTTGTCATAGCAATAGGAGGTTGTGCCTGCGGAAGAATTATGTTTCGGGATTCTTATAATAGCCCGTGCCGTCTTGATGAAATAATTCCTGTAGATGTATATGTTCCCGGGTGCCCTCCAAAGCCTGAAGCAATGATTGCCGGCATAGCGAAACTGATACAAAAATTACGGGGAAATAAATGATTTCTATTAATGATACGGTAAAGGAAAAGCTCTCCGGTAAGATAATTGATTGGCATGAGCATTATCCGAAAAGGATATATATTACTATTAAGCCTTCGGATATCAAAGAAGTAGCCAGGATCTTATTTAAAGAATTGAAAATGAGGTTTGCTATAGCTTCCGGTGTGGATACGCCAAAGGGTATTGAAATATTGTATCATTTTAGTTTTGATAAGACCGGAGTCATGTTTTCGTTTAGAGTTTTATTAGAGGATAAGAAAAATCCGCAGATTGATTCCATCGCGCCTTTATTTTCCGCAGCGAATTGGATTGAGCGTGAGATGTGGGAGCTGTTAGGAATCAATTTTATAGGCCATCCTAATTTGACTCACTTACTTTTGGTTGATGAGTGGCCAGAGGGAAAATATCCGTTGAGAAGAGATTATGAGCCATAAAGT
>JBFZAD010000241.1:0-5221 GCA_041309125.1 Candidatus Omnitrophota bacterium | reverse complement strand
AAGAAGAAGGACCTTTGCCTTTTAAGGCTTCTTTCAGCTGAGTTTCAATTTTTACCTCCAATCTTTTAACCTTCTCTGACCTTCTTTCTTTCTCAATTGAATTAATTGCACTGATTGCAATTTTATACTTTTCAATTGCTCCTTTAAAATTACCTATCTTATGTACCATTCCTGCACGCTTAAAATAGATAGCTGCCTTCCTCTCTAATAGTTGCTTTCTTTTATCTTTAAGTGATGGGATTTTGATAGATTCATAGAAATAGTTATCTATCTTCTTGCTACCATAATAAATTATTAGATAATCAAGGATTCCTATAGCCTTTGTAATTTCATTATTTTCTTTTACAATTATACCTGCCTTTTTCTCAAGCAATTTTGCCATTTGGTATTTATTGAGTTCTAATGATCTCAATGCTTTTGCTAATGCCTTTTCGCTTTCATTCTTCCCGGAGTTAAAGATTATCAATTTTTCATCATTGTCAATCAAAACCTCTAAGATATCTATGGCCTTAAGAATATCAGCATTCTTATTTGAGTTTACTAAAATATCGAATTTAAGTATTTGCTCATTTATCCTATCCTCGTACTCCGGAGATGTAACTTTAAATAATAAATCATTTGAGTTTCTCACACCATTTTCTTTAAAATAAATTTTTCCAGTTGAATATTTCTTCATAAAGCTTTCATAAGACTCGCAGAAAACCTCATTGTTAATGCTATCATAAGCCCAAATCTTTAAGTATGGAACTTGATAATCAAGATTTTCTTCAACAATATAATTTACATCTAAGACAAATGGCTTCCTTGTATCATTAAAAGATGGCCTAAAATATAACAAGGCAACGTGTCCATAATTGTTTCCAAATGCTTTTCTTTCATCTTCTTGTTCTTGCGTATATACAACAACAAATATGGTCTTTCCACCAAGTCCTAAGAAATTATAGATCCCTATTAGAAGCTCAGAACCTGAGTAACAGGTTCTTTTTCCTTGTAGTATTGTTGGATGATATATTGATGTGGTTCTTTTTTCGCTTAAACATTCATAGCAATGTTCAAAGGGTTTATCCTTAATATAATGATAGAATGCTAGAATAATGTCGTTCTCAATAAGCTTACGTGTATATGGATCCTTAATCCTTGCTAGCTTTGATTTTGTGTATTCTGCTATCTCCCCAACAACATGCTTGCTGTTCCAAAAGCTAAAGCCTTTATAAAATGCTTTCAATCTTTCTGTCTCCAGCAAATTCTTTTCAAGGGGTTTAAATTTGCGGTCCCATTCATTTAAAACATGCACAGATCTATAGACAAGGAAATTCCAAACATAATTACCTTTAAGACTTTCAAGCTGTTTGTCTGCTGAAGCATTTACCGAAAATACAATGCCGATAAAAAATAGTATAAAAGCAGAAGTTAATAGGATCATTTTCTTAACCTTATTATTGGTAATTGGACTGCTTGAGTTTTCATCCTCTGATTTAACCCATGAAAAATCAAGTTCGTTAATAAGATCTTTTGTTATATTAACGTTTGACCTTGCGTATTCGATATATTCATCCTTATATTCATCAATATTTAAAAACTCTTTAATCCTCTCCAATACCTCTTCTTTCTGGGATTCATTTAATCTACTGAATCTTTGCAATAAAATATCAACTGCCATATAGTGCATCTTCCAGGAATTAAAAGGATTGCTTTTAACTTTAATCCAACTTTTTGCATTTTTATAATCAAGGTAAATTGCAATCTTGTCATAAATTGGTTCCTTTGTTGCGATTAATGCGTTTCGTATCTCTTGTCTGCGCGTCTGTAAGTTATCTTTCTTTTCACTTGTATATTCTGTGTGAGATTCAGCAATTACATTATTTTCATATTCATCAATAAGATTATCTGCAGAAATAAACAAATCATGCCAAAGACGATTTGAGTTATTAATTGTGGACTTCAATTCCTCAATTGCTCTACTGTCATAATTGAAATATTTTAGGAGTTTGGAGTTGCTTTGTTCTGGATCTAAATTTTTTGTTTTCTCATCAACTTTATAAAAGAAATTTCTTAATTTCACTGCTATTAAATTTTGTTCTGACGAATCGAGCTCTCCTCCAATTTCAGTCAGAACCTGTGAAGACAATCTAAACAACTTCCATGAATTAAAAGGTAAAACAGACCAATTCAGATAGTCTTCAATTTCTAAATATCTTATAAGCTCTTTAAATATATAATTTCTATCTTGTTTTGTAAGCTCATAAACAATTTGCCTTATCTGCATTTCTACAATATAGGTTTCTTGGTAACCAATAAGATCTAAATATCTTCTAAAAAGAATTTCGGTTTTAGTTTTTCTAAGATCGAGCAGAACTTGATCATAATTTTTAATTTTGTAATTATCTTCTAATATATATCTATACAAAGACCATTCTATTTGACTTATAATTTCTTCTTTAACTTTCTCATGGATATCCTGACTATCATCGCAAATTATTTTTAATAAGCAGTCACAAGCCATTAAGTGAAGTTGCCAATTATCCTTTTTAAAATCATGAAGTTTATCCAATTGCGACTCAATTGCCAAAATTCCAAATCCTGAAATATAATCTCTAATTATATTTCTTATATTTGAATTGTAAAAATTCGCTTGATAGTCTTTTTCTAAAGTACTTATTTTTTGACGCCTTTTATTAATTTCAAAATTATCTACTAAATTGTTTCTTTCATTTATAAGTTTATCAAGACGCTGCTTATATTCTCTCATAAAGGCCTTTGGCCTATAGCCATGTTCTGCAAGAATACCCCATGGATTAAATCTTATATGCCATGGCTCAAATTTTACACCAGTAACATTAACCTTATTATCAGGATAGGATAATTCAAAACCATAATCTTGTGAATTTCCATCCACGTATAACCACTTATAAGCCCTTGAGTCTTTTGTTATGCCAAAGATATCCATTGCGCATCTATGGTGTTCACTTTTTCTTTCAGGAGCGGCTGCAATTGTTCCACTTAATAATTCTTTTTTCTGATATTTCCTATGTAGCTTTGCTTGATACTCCCCACTCCTCCACGCTTCATCTAAGGCTAATTCGCTCTCTTGGCTTGCTTTGTACATCTTTCTATAAGCCTCATACACATCTGAATAAAGAAAGCTACAGTTTTCCTGAAGCTTAACGCTACCATGTTTGTATCTCTTATCTATAGTGGACAATTCATTTTGACTGTAACTAGAAATTTCTAACCACTCTACCTGAAGGCCAGGCTTCTTCTCTTCTTCAATAACCTTTTCATTTATACGCCTATGCTGACTGAAATGCACCATCTCTTTTACTATATCAGTGATTTTTAGAGAATCCTCATTATTGAGTGCCGCTGGCTTTGTTAGACTATGAATTAAAATATAATTTGCGCTTTTTACTATTTGTCTTATCTCCTTGGGAATAATTTTTGGAAGGGCGAAAAATGTAAGATAAGCTATCATTAAAGCTAGCATGACAACGCTAAAACTCATAACTAATGATTTCAAATATGATGTTTTTGTTTTTCTTGT
This sequence comes from Candidatus Omnitrophota bacterium, assembly GCA_041309125.1. Classification (GTDB taxonomy): domain Bacteria; phylum Omnitrophota; class Gorgyraeia; order Gygaellales; family Gygaellaceae; genus JBFZAD01. The sequence goes on along the minus strand of JBFZAD010000241.1, from coordinate 1,680 downwards.
AATATCCTTAGCTTGCAATATTTCTTTATTATCAATTTCAAGATTAGTTCTTTCTTTCTCTTCTTTCTTGTTAGATTCTAACGGCATACGGTCATAAACCTCAATTTTCCTGATTTCATCGGATTCTTGCTTTCTCAGCCTAATTTCATTTATTAATTCTTCATTAACAAATCGGCTTCTGTATCTTGATTCTCCTCTTATGTGCTTAAGTAAATCAAGTGGCAGAATCCTTAATATATTTAAAAGATTAATATTGTCATCAGTTAAGAGGAAAATTCCTTCCTTATCAGCCTTCTTTAACTCTTTAATAATATCATTCTTATCAAAATATATTTTCTTGTTAATCAATTTTTTTGCCTCTAGTTTTACTTCTAAATATTTTGAGTCCATTGCCTTTAACAACAGCGGTAGACAACATGGATGATCCATATTTTGCAAAATTAAGATCCCGTTAATTTGTCTTTCTAATTTGTCATCATCTAATAATTTCTGTATAGTCTTGATAGACAATTCACTCATTTTTGCAAGTGCAAATATTAATGTGGTTTTTTCTTTTCCTTTTCTTATAGCAATTAATGAATTATATAGGATTTGAACTGTAGTTTCATTTCTTATATCACGTATTGCTAACATAATCTGCTTTAAATCTTTATCGCTTTTCTTTCTCATATATTCACTTGTCTCTTTTTCGGGAAGTCTCTCAAGAGAACTTATGACTGATTTGAGATCTTTTTTAAATATTATATTCTTTCTCTCATTTACATAGATTTCAATAATCTTTACTATATCTTTGGCGCTGCCAATTTCTGTCAAAGTCTTAGCGGTTATTTTTGTTAGGTGTTCGTGACGCTTCTTAAGCAATTTAAATAGTGCGTCTGGTGATTTTTTACGCATTGGATTAGATTTCAGCACTTCAAATATTGCAGCGATAATATTTTCGTTTTTTTCTAAAATTAGAATCCCTATTAATATATTAAAATACTTAATTGGTGACTTTGTTCTCAAAACTCTCGCAACTGCCAATAAGCGAACTGTTGGGTCTATGCTTCTTAAGTCTGCGGTTAGTCTTATTTCGTCTACTTCCCTCAAGGGCTTATGACCTTGAATAGAGCTTGAGCTATTTTCTTTTGCTATGGGGCTGCTTACAAAACTCTCATCTTTTATATAACCGCACTTATCTAAAATCTCTAAAACATCATGTTTAAATATCCTAGTTGCAATTTTACTCATAAAGCCATCTTTATATCTTTGCTCTATGATAGCTATTTTCTCTGCTTTGCTAAGAGCCTTCCCGAACGCATTTTGCCCTGGATCTGCCCATATGATAACTGAGCCAACTATATCATTACCTATATAAAATACAAATGATGCTGTTCTGCTTGTTTTATTATCTCCTGTGCCAGTCTTTCCACCTATTTTTAGCTTGCGCACTCTTCCATTGCGTCTTAAATTAGCTCTTGCATATGCACCGGTACCATATTGATCTTCTACAATCTTCAAGAATGCCTTATCCATTATCATTCTAATTTCATCAGAAACAACCTTTTCCCTATTAGTAATTCCATTATGTATAAAAACTGTCTCGTAGGGTGTGCCACCGGCAGCTTTAATTGCTTCAATATTTATCGGCTCATTTAAGAAGCCTGTCTTAAGGGTGGCCATAAAGCTTGTAATAGAGTG
>JBFZAD010000240.1:0-4071 GCA_041309125.1 Candidatus Omnitrophota bacterium | reverse complement strand
TTCTTTTTCCGCCTCTATTACTTCTTCCTTTGATTCTTTTTTTACCTCCTCTTGCTGCGCTTGAACAGGGGGGGTTTTGTTAGGTGCCGTACCTTGCGGTTCTTGCACTTGAGGAGTCTCTGGCATTTGCGAAACCTGCTCCTGCGCTGGTTGCGGTTGCGGCTGTAATGTTGGCGCAGGCTGCGGTTGCGGCGCAGGCTGCAGTTGTGTTTGCGGTTCGGGCTGTGCTTGCGCCTCCTGTGCTACCTGCTGTTGAAGGGAAGGCTCTTCTATCTTAAAATTATTCAGCGCAGAAGAAACTGCATCTAAGCGAGATTCACCTGAACGAGGCTCTTGGGCTTCATCTTGCGCAGAATGAGGCTGCACAAAAAACAAAAGAAGCATTGCACTAAACAATATTATCCTAGTACCCTTCCATAAGAATTCTGAAAAAATATTTATGTTTACCTCTACTCTTTTCTGACTGAATTTCTTTTCCATAATTTTATCCTCTATATTTAAAGTTTTAATTAATCTATCTTATATCCTGGAATCCTTCTTTTCCTAATTCCAAAGTATATCGTTTACCTTGCAAAGATAAGGTAACTTTAAATCTCTGGATATCTATAACCCTCATTCCCTCTATTTCATCTCCTATCTTTACTACTCTATCATTGATAAGCGCTGCCTTTTTATCTTTTATATATGCTGCTCCCCTGAAGCGAAGCTGCGGTAAGCTAGACTCTCCTACTTGGACCCTAGGTTGTTCTTGCGTAATAAAAGTAACTTTTTCAGCAAATGGACTAAACCCAGCAACAGATGATAAATCTATAGGGGTTATTTCAAACTCAACAGCTCCCAATAATGACTCTATGTTTGAGAAATCTAATAAAGCATTTTCATCTTCTAAAATGTCTGATACAGGTCTGGGGGGTTTTACTATCTGGTATCCGGAGACAGTCGTAGCTATATTCAGAGTTCCTATCTCTCTTTCTTGGGCCGCTTCAATATTTAATTTATCAACACTGATAAATAGTGCACCTTTATTTAAATCATTCAAAAATTGCACAAAATCATAAAGGTTTGATTTGGCATTTATATCAATATAAGAAACAATGTAATCGTTTCTATTCTGTGGAGTAAGGCGATTTATCGATTTAAAAACAATTGATGAGCCCTGTGGAATTCTTGTAATCTGGTTCATCATATTTAATGTTTGCTCTTTTGATGGAATCTTTTTATCTAAATATGCGCTTGCCTTCTCGGCCTTTTCCTCTAAGTCTTTTATCTTTTCCTCTGAAATCTCCTCTAATGTTTTAACATTAGTAGTTGATTTACGATATTCTTTGCTTAGCCGGGTATTTTGTTTTAGATCCATAAAAATTCTTGTAGCAAGAAAAAAGGATACTGCAAAGCAAAATAAAATAAGGAATGCCTGTTTTTGTCTATCTTCTGCCAGTGCCATTATTGCTCTTTTTTAACCTTGCCTATAATAGTAAATGCCTGGGCTCCAGAAGGCTGCGCTGATTCCTCATACCTACCTGTGCCTGAACTAATGGACATATTATTAAAATATTTCGTACCCTCTAATTCAAGCATGAAATCCGTTGGAGAGTAGAAGGCCGTATCCATTGCCCTGCCTCTTATAGTAAAATCAACTTCTTGGTCTTCATTCTTAGAAAATGATAAACCATCTAAAATAATCTTGCCTTCAGGAATTGAACTGCAAATCTTACTTATTGCCTCTGGAAAAGAAGGATTATTCTTTATCAATTGTTCATAAAAATCTTTCTTGAATACGATATTATCTATTTTTCTTTTAAGGCTGGCTGCCTTAAATAATTTGTCCTCCATGCTCTTATACTTTTCGTTGTTGGCATTTATTTTTTGGCGGTAATAGAACGCTTGAGCCTTTACAGAAATAAAAGACAACGCCACCAAACCAAGCACCACTAACGGTACAATGTTAACTATGCTCGGGCTAAAAGACACTCTTGGCAGCCTAAAACCACCTTTTACTCTACGATTAATAAAAGAGGCTAGGTTTATATCAACTGGATCTGCTATAAGCGCCCCAATACACTGATAATAAGAAAGCACATTTTGCTTAAATTCGTTTTCCTTCCCAGGCAAAACATCAATCATGTTATCCGGTATTTTAAATTCCTCAACTCTTACGTCTAGTTTTTTGGCGAAGAAATTGTCCAAACCCTTAATCTTTGCTCCTTCGCCCAGTAAAAGATATTTATCTATTGCCTCGCCATGTGTAATCTGGTAGTAATGGTGAGATGTCAAGTCGCACTCTCTATAAAGTATATCTGCCTGATTAGTGAGAACATCTTTTACTCTTTCTAAATTAATGTTTGATTTATCCGGCAGGCTTTCAATTGATAACCCATATTTAAAAATAATATCTTGCGCTGCCTCTTGAGAAAGCTTTAATCCCTCCTGCAATGCCTTTATAAAATTAAAACAGCCGAATGAGACATTTCTTGTAAAAGCCAATTTATCTTTTCTGAATACGCTGATATCGGTCTGCGTATCTTCTATGCCCATCATTATTAAAGAGCTTGTTTCAATTAACTTTGCGTATTTTATCAAATTCAAGCAAGAGAAACTTGAAGCAGTTATAACATTTGGTACTATATTGATATTCTTAAAGATTTCTAAATACTCATTAAAATCCTTTTTCTGTATTGCGATAAATACAACTGCTAACTTATCAATGCCTCTTTCTTGAGTTTCTCCTAAAATTGAGAAATCGTATATCATCTCTTCCAGCGGATACGAAACAAATTCTTTTATCTTCGCCTTAACTGCCTGATGTACCTCATCTTTTGACATGGCCGGCAGCTTCACTAGCCTTATGCATAGTTTCGCACCCGAAATAACACAGTGGGCGTTTATATTTTTAAATTTTGATGGCTCAAAGCCTCTGTCAACCAGTAATTTTTTGATTCCATTTGAAATACTTGATAAATCCGGGGTACTCAAAGAAGAATATGCCCTTATTGAACCAAAATTAGAAATCAAGATCTTATCCTGTATCCTTCTGCCGGAAACCATCTTAATAATATTACTGGACAGGTCTAAAGCGATTGTATCTATTCTTAGGCTATTCTTCATTTTTAAACTTATTAGTTGCTTCTATCTTCCTGCTCTGATAAATGGCTAAGAAATCTCTGCTTTTGAAAATCTTCTATCTTTGTAAACTGTAATCCTGTTTGATATTTATTCTTTTCATGGCGCACATGGGTAACCTTACATGTTGCAAAAATAGCAATAGGATCATTTATAAACTCAATATTGACATCCACAAGCTCATTTGGCTCTAATTTATATACTAATAATAGCTGCAAACCTCCCTCGCTTATATTATCCGTGGTTGCCTGTTCAGTTACCTTTTCTCCTTTAAGAGTTGTATAAATTACCATTACCTTCTTAACTTTACGCACATGCTCTCTTTTTTCATGCTTCATGATAACTTCTCCTCTTTTTATTAAACAAATTCTTTTTCTACAAACCTAATAATCCTGCCTTGCGTAAATTCATCTATATCTATAAACTCAATTCCTATCCAGTAGACCTTTTCTCTGGAACTCAACTTGCTGGAAGACAATTCTATATCTATATTTTCTTTTTTTTCTGACCAGACAACCCTTGCCTTCGCTGGTATGGCAATAGGGTCTGAAAACAAGAATATCTTGAGATTCAATAACTTATCTTTAGGAAGGCCTGCTGGCAAGATTATCCTTGCGCCCTTTCTAGATATATTATGAGTTATTGTATATTCCTCAACCTGGATATTTTCTTCTTCAGATTTGTATATAACAGACAGAGTCATCCTCTTCTCAAGCCGCTGACTCTTACGCCTATCTATTGTTTTGATATTCATCTATTGTAAGACCCCCATCATCTTCATTAATTTAATCGCCACCTGCGTTGGATAGTGCTTACCCGTTTCCCATCTGCTTATACTAAATACAGAGGTATTAATCATGCGAGCCAACTCCTCCTGGCTCATATTGTGCTTGGTGCGGTATTTCCTTAGCTGTTGGCCTATTTGTTGTTTATTCTCTTGATTGTGGCGTA
>JBFZAD010000239.1:0-3417 GCA_041309125.1 Candidatus Omnitrophota bacterium | reverse complement strand
AAGAATGATAACATCAATTACACCTAAACCTGAGAATATGTTTAAATTTGCCGATATGCTTAAGGACTATTATGAAACAAAAGATTCTGAGAAACTTTTAAAAGTTAAAGGCGTATTGCAGGCATTTGTAAACAAGCCCAACAAAGAACGCGCGAAACAGATACAGGCTATGTCGGCTAAGTTACAGGCATTCGGAGTTTCTACTGATTTTACTCAGCTGCCTCGCGGTTTTTTTGATCTCACTGTTGAATCAACAAATTTTGATCTTGCATGGCAATTGGCATTTAAGGAAGTACAGAAAGACCCGAACATCCCATCATGGACTATTTATAATGCATACAATGGGATAACTTTTCACAAGGTGCCTGAAGGCGATAGAATCCAGGTTGATAGTATTTCCGGTGATCATGTGACGGTTGAAATCGATTATTATGGGGGAGCACTGGGCTTTACTGATAAGATGATTAGATATCGCCAGGTAGCTGCTATGGTTAATCAAGCAGAGGCTTTTAGAAATAAACTTTATGCGGACAAGGCGAATAACCATTATTCTCTTTTAGCTGCGGCTGCTGCTCTTAATGTTACTACATATCAGGGAGTTGTAGCGGATGGGCCATTACAGAGGGATATTCAGACCATTAACCAGGCGGCTTTCACTTTGACAAATCGGAACAAAGATAAAGGCTATGGCGATATGGCCCAGGCTAATTTAATTTTGTATGCTAACCCCAGAGATAAGAATCGAATCCTTGCAGCTTTAAATGCTACTACTGCTATGATTGCAAGTGCTGGCAGGACAGGCGATGTTGTGAATTACACAATAACTCCGCAATGGACTTTTAACTCTAATATCGTAACACGCTTCCCGATTCTGGTAATCCCTGGCAATCAGATTCAGAGGGCCGAAGATATGGCGCCGACTACATATACAGCGGCAAAAGATGTTCTCACGCTGAATGAGACTATTGCAGTATGGACTATTTATGGTGCTGCTGTCGGTGATAGTGATCAGTGCGAAACGATAACACTTGGGTAATATATGGCATTAGTTCTTAATGAGAATTCTTGGGTAACTGTTGTACAGGCAAATACATATTTTGCAGATCAATGGGGTGCAGACGCTTGGGCAACGCTTACTAATACTCAAAAGGAACAACTACTAATATCAGCATATCGGTGGATAAAGTCTTTAAAGATATTGACAATATCCACCGTAACTGATAAATTACGTAATGCACAATGTGAAACAGCATGGTATATATATAAGTATAAGGCAGACCACGACAAGAGGGCTGCCTTATACAATCAGGGTGTTACTGAGTTTGAGGTATTAGATTTTAGAGAATTGTTACATGGTGCGCGATTCCCGGATTATATAATGGAATTACTTGATAATTATATATCATCGGGAACAGCACAGATTGTAACTGTAACGAGAGAATTAGATTAGGAATGGCAATAGAATTAAATTTTGATAGCTTATCAGATGCACTGCTACAAATCAATGATGACATTATTTCAATTGTAAATAAGATCAAATCAACAAAACAATACGATAATATTTTTTGGCAGGAAATTGATAAACAAATTGAGAAACAATATGAACGGTTAAGGGAGGTAACTGCGCAATGGGTTGATTCTGAATTGCCTAATGTATATCAACAATTACTTAACGAACAACTTACAGAAATTAAATATCAAACATTACCAGCATTAACGCAATATAATTATGATTCATTCATAAATAGCAATCTTGCTGAGCAGGGTATAAATACAATAATCAATGATACTTTACAGACATACTTTAAAGGATTTTTAAAAGGAGAGCAAACGCTAAAGCAGCTTGCCAATTTAACGCAAATTATAAATATGAGCGAAAAAGAAATTGCAGGATTGATTGCTGAAGGGATAATGGAGAAAGGCAGTGCCCAGGCATCATATAAAAAACTTAAGGATGCCATGCTTGCCAAAGCAGATGACGGAAAATTTATTACCATCATAAACAAAAACGGTAAAGAAATTCATTATGGAATTAAAGAATATGCAGAATTAGTTACAAGGACTAAAATGCAAGATTTAAATGCCCAGGCGGTACTTGATACGGCTGCCGGGATATCGGCTGATTTAGTTCAGATATCTTCTCACAATACTAGTTGCCCAATATGTGCTCCATATGAGGGGCAAATATATTCTTTATCTGGAAAAGACAAAGATTTCCCAATGCTGCCGGATACCACTCCTTTTCATCCCAATTCTTATGATGAAATAACAGAAATATATACCAAACAGGGATGGAAATTTATAAAAGATTTAGATAAAAAAGATATCTGTCTGTCTTTAAATCCTGGCACATTAAATCTTGAATGGGCAAATATTGATTTATTACATAAGCATTATGTAAAAGAGATGATAGAATTTAAAAGTAAATATTTAAATTTGCTTGTTACAAAAGATCATAATATGTTCTATCAAACAGATTATAATTCACGAAAACATAAGGGAAAATTTCAATTTATAAAAGCAATTGAGTTATTACAAACACGAAAAGGAAGGTTTTTCGCGAGTAGTGATTGGATAGGAAAGAAAAGCAATCTATCAAAAGATTTTATAGAATTTATGGGATATTGGTTAAGTGACGGAAGTATAACTAGTCATTCAAAATCTACAGATATTGTTTCTATCGCACAAGACAAAACAAAAAGCAAGGAAACATATCAATTGATTTTGAAGTGTATTAAAAGAATAACGAATTCTCATATTATAGAGAGTGATTTACAAATAAGATTTATAGATATGGCTATAAGTAACTATTTAAAACAATTTGGGAAATGTACAGAAAAATACATTCCAGAAGAAATATTAGGTGCCACAAAAGAAGAAATTAAAATATTTTTGGATGCCTTTATAAAATGCGATGGATACAAGAGAAAGCGGAAATCTGATTTTTTGGGTTATATTGCAGAAGAAAAAATATATTTTACTACTTCTATAAAAATGGCCTATCAGATAGGAGAATTGATTTTAAAAGTCGGTAAAAGACCTAGTTTCAGTATAGACAAAGTTAAAGGAGAAATAAGACAATTTAAGAATGGGGAATATCAAATTAATAACGATTTATTAAGAATAAGGGAATGCAGTAATCGGTTCTATTCTCTCCAACGTATAAAAAAACAAATTATTATATTCAATAATTTTGCATATTGTGTTACTCTTAATAAAAATCATGTTGTATATATAAGAAGAAATGGGCAATGCGTATGGTCTGGTAATTGTATGCATTCTATGTCAATAACTTTTAGAGAAGCATTATCCATAGAGGGGACATTGAATAAATATATAGAATTTTCAGAAGGTAAAATTGATAAGCCACCAAATAATAAAGCATTTATACCGCTTGATAAAAGGGAATATACATGA
>JBFZAD010000238.1:0-2749 GCA_041309125.1 Candidatus Omnitrophota bacterium | reverse complement strand
CGCAAGAAAGGCCGGCTTTGTCAGAGAGGATATACTTGGTACCCAAGACTTTGGTTTTAATAGCGGCTTGATAAGAGATGTCCTATATAATTCAGCCGACTCTTCTTTTGTAAAAGATTTCCACAGAAGAATAGGTGAGATAAAAGAGATTGCATTTTCAGATAGATTGGATGAGATTGCTGGAGAATTATTCTATCATTTCAAAAAAGCAGAGGATGAACAAAAGGCACAGTTTTATTCCAAGGCAATTCAAGAGGGCAGAGAGCTTGTTTACGGCCATACAATCAAATATGCCAAGAAGATTTTAGAAAGACCATTAGAGGTTGAGGAGCCTCTGACTGGTGCAGCCTATTCTCTTATGCCTGACATCATAAGACTTTTATTATTAGTTAACATTAACTGCTCCTTGTATCCCGAAGGAAGCCAGATGCGTTTGCGTCCTATTTCAGATATGTTCGATAAGCTACAAAAATTGTTTTCATATACTCAAATGTTAAGTCTAAGCGAGGCAGATGGCTATATAGTCGTCAATGGCTCAATGTTTGAAGGTGCTGGCCTTGCTGAAAGTTCTATAAAATCTTTTGTTGTATTTTTAAGAGAGAATAGAATTGAGAGGATTGTGTTTAAAAAAGGCCTTGCTAAAGATGAGTTAACATTCTTTTTAGAGATGTTAAATAGTGAAGGCAAAGAACAAATTTCACAAGTTTTATCAAAACAAGTAAAGCATATAGAGTTAGATCTGGTGACATACCAGCCTAACCTTATCCGTTCAGAAAAGGACAGAAAACAATTGCAAGAGATTATGCTTATTGACTATCTATTGGGCAAGCTTCCTGGCGCAAAGCCAACAACCGCAGTAGACCTTAATCAATTAGAGCTAAATAAACAAGATATAGAGGGTGCTCTTTCAAAGCTCGTTGATACATTAGGAAGGATGAGGGGCGGGGAAAAGGAAATAAAGACCCATAAGGATGTAGCAGGTGAAAATAAAGGCCCTCAAGAAAGAGAAGAAATTGTATCGCCTCTTTCCTCTGAGGAAGATAAAAAAAGGCAAGAAGAAATCATCCCCGTAGAGACTAAGGAGGTAGCGCAAATTCCCTCAGGTGGCCTTGGGGCTACAAAAGAAGCCGCCGCAGAAAAGATAGAATCAACAGATGGTCAAGATAGCTTATCCTTACAAGATGAGATAAATTCCATTGTCACTGAATGTGCCCAGAATCAGGACAAGCCGCATAAGATTAAAAAGACAATCCAGAATTTCTTAAGAGACCATGAAAAATTTAAGGAAATTATAATACCAAGTCTTAAGTCAAAATTAAAAGAAATAATCTTGGTAAAGGATGAAGACTTAGATTACCTTTTTGAGGAGGAAGAGTATAAGCAATGGGATAAGGCTATATTCATTGAAAAGGTTAAGATATTTTCCGATATATCACGCTCAAGATATTTAGAATTAGATAAAAAAGGAGAGCTCGATAGTTTCTTGGAGGATGTCTTGGCTAGCCCTAGTGGGCTTCGTGCCACGTATGCCCTCGACACAGTTTTAAATAAGCTGTTAATATTCTTGCAAGATTCTGAACTTATAGTGCGCACAACTGCTTCAGAGCATGTTATAAAATTTATTGAGTCTTTCTTTAGTACTCAAAACTTCCACTACTTTGACATAATAATAGATGCATTCTTTAAATGTATTTCCAAGGAGTCCGATATCAATATATTCAAGTTTCTATCAGGTAATCTTCAGAAATGTGCTTTTATTGTGCTTGCAGCCCAGAAGCACTCCCTTTTTAATGAAATATATTCTGGCTTTAATTCTCTGCTTTTAAGATTTAAGCAAGATTTGATTCGTCGCAGTCAGATTGAAATGGTCATGTCAATTTTAAACAGCAAAGAACTGGTGAGACAACTGGTAGGGCAATTGCTTAATTTCGCCGATAATAATAAGAACTATTCCGATCTTTCTAAGATTTTGCAGTCGATGCAAGATGAGTCGGTGCCAAGATTAATTGAGGAGGCAATTATTGAAAAAGATGTGTTTGATACCGGGTATCTTACTGGATTCTTAAGGAGAAAGGCTATCGGCAGGACTCTAACTGGGACAAAAAAGCCACGTCTAATGAAATTATTAGAAGAAAGGTTAATGGATGGCAATTCTATAATTGTAAAGAATACCATCGAATTAATTATGCATATTGAGGATACAGAATTTATTGATCTGTTTGAAGTCGTGTGGAATCATAAGGATATGCATGTGCGTAAAAAATTACTATTCATATTAAATAAAATTGGTGATTTTAGATGCATGAAAATATTATATAAAATGTTGGACGATAAAGAAGTCGAGCTTAAGATTTTTGCAATAAGGACTCTTGGCACTTGGGCAGGTAGAGAGGCGATTCAAGAGTTAGAGAAACTTCTTCCTGACCAAAAAGTAGCTACTATAGCGAAAGAGGCGATTGCGCAAATCAAACAGAGAATAGAATAAGGTTAAAAGTCAAAAGTAAAAATTAACTGGGACTAGAAACTAAGAACTTATATGATACAGCGACCGGTGGTTTATAAGAAGCAGCTTATAGGGCAGATATTTGTCAAGCGGGGGCTTATAAATAAGGATCAGTTAAAAGAGGCGTTAGAATTGCAGAAAATGAAGGGAAAGTTTTTGGGAGAGCTATTGATTGAATTAAGGTATCTGAGCGATAAGGATCTTGTAATGGGTTTATCCAGCCAATGCAGTATTCCGTATCTACCT
>JBFZAD010000237.1:0-10137 GCA_041309125.1 Candidatus Omnitrophota bacterium | reverse complement strand
TAAATGCTGCCTGCAGAGAATACGGGACTACGTACAGTCTTTTAATGAGCGGGCTTAAGAAGGCAAAGGTTTTATTGGACAGAAGAATGCTTGCAGAGATCGCTGCGCAGGATACAAAGGTTTTCAAGGAGCTCATTAGTCTTGTAAAAGGCGGGTAGCATATGTACATAATAATAGTTGGTTGTGGCAGGGTAGGAAGTGAGCTGGCTAAGCTTCTGGTAACCGAGGGCCACGACGTGGTTATTATTGACAAAAACCCTGTTTCATTTGAGAGGCTGGGCGGTACATTTAATGGGATTACTCTTATTGGAAACGGTTTTGACCTGGAGCTATTAAAGACGGCCGGCATTGAAAAGGCAGATGCATTTTGCGCGCTTACCAACGGAGACAATACTAATCTTATATCTGCACAGGCGGCCAAGAAGATCTTTAAGGTTCCAAAAGTAATGGCACGCGTGTATGATCCATTGAGGGCAAATGTCTATAAATCTTTTGGCCTGGATGTAATAAGCGGGACAATGCTTTTTGCAAGCATGCTTCGTGACAAGATAAAAGAAAGTAAGCTCTCGGGTTTTCTCATAGAGAGCCCAGAGATGGGAGTTTTAGAAATAGTTGTCCAGGGCGAGTTCAAAAACAAGACGGTTAAGGATGTAAATATTCCCAGTAAACTTACCGTTGCAGCAATTCTTAAGAAAAAACTAAAGGCAGAACACAATGTGGTTATTCCGCTTGAGAGCACTGTCGTTGAAGAAGGCGATATATTAATGGCAGTAATTAAGACAGAATTCTTAGCAGAGATAAATAAAAAGTTTAATCTTTAGAAATGAGGGAATAAGGATGTATATAATAATAGTTGGTGCGGGTAAGATTGGATATTTTCTTGCGCAGAGGCTTTATAAAGACAAGCATTCAATCGCATTGATTGAGAAGGATGAGTGCGTGTGCAATGACATTGCTAAGAAGTTAAACATCTTGGTAATCCACGGAGACGGCTGCGATACAAGAGCTTTAGAAGATGCAGGCATTGAAAGAGCGGATGTTATTGCTGCCGTTACCGGAGATGATGAGGATAATTTAGTTGTCTCTCAATTGGCAAAGGAAAAATTTAATGTCTCGCGCACCGTGGCAAGGGTAAATGACCCACAGAACGAAAGGATCTTTGCAGAGCTTGGAGTGGACGTGCCGGTAGATGCGACAGGTATCATTGCAAAGATTGTCGAAGAAGAAGTTTCCTTCTCGGATTTGGTAACGCTTATGAGCTTTAAGCGCGGTAAGCTTGCCATAATCAGAGTTGACCTCCCAGAAGACTCACCTATTATTAATAAGGAAGTAAAAGATATAACCCTTCCCCCTGATTCGGTCCTTATCTCCATAATCAGAGGCAATGAGGTTGTTGTGCCCAAAGGCAATACTGTTCTTAAGGCAATGGATGATTTAATAGCCCTTACCCTTATCGAGAACGAAAAACAACTTCTCCATGCCCTTATCGGAAAATCATGACAAGGTTAATTAATATAATCTTAGGCATAATTGTTGAATTGCTTTTTATTTCAATATTGATACTTGCCGGGTTCCTTATCAGCAATATCGTTCTCATAAAGTTATGATTTTAAGGCCGCAATTAAAAAATTTTCAGGTTATAGGATATTATTTGGGTAAGATTCTCATTGGCTTTGCCATCATGGAATCTCTGCCATTGATTTTAGCTATTTTTATAAAAGAAGTAGGCCCTGCCATCGATTTTGCTATTGGGACATCGGTAACTTTAATTTTAGGCCTTTTACTTCAGACAATTTGTTTTAATAAGAGATTTGTAAACTGGACTGAAGGATTAAGCGTTGTCAGCATATCTTGGCTTGTCTGCATGTTCCTTTCTGCGATCCCTCTATATCTAAGCGGCCACTGGATTAACTATCTGGATGCCTGTTTTGATGCTATGTCTGGCCTTGCAACAACAGGGCTTACTCTTATAGTTGACCTTGACCACCTATCATTTTCTCACAATCTCTGGAGACACATTATCATGTTTATTGGAGGCCAGGGAATTGTAATTGTCGCCCTATCGTTTTTTGTAAAAGGATTTTCCGGAGCATTTAAGATGTATGTTGGTGAGGCACGCGATGAAAAGATTACGCCAAATGTAATACACACCGCTCGTTTTATTTGGCTTGTCAGCATTGTGTACCTTATCTTAGGCACTATTACCTTGGCAGTCGTAGGTGTTTTAAACGGAATGAGCATAAAGACAGGGATATTTCATGGCGCATGCATTTTTATGGCAGCATTTGATACCGGTGGCTTTGCCCCACAATCACAAAATATACTTTATTACCACAGCCTCCCATACGAAATTGTAACCATAATTATTATGTTTTTAGGCGCGATTAATTTTAAGCTTCACTACACCATATGGACAGGCAACCGCAAGGAGATTGTTAAAAATATTGAAACGATCTCCATTTTTGTTGCAGTCCTGGTTATTTTTTTTATCACTGCATTTGGGTTAGCCAAGTGCGGCGCGTATCCAGACGGCCTTGCTGTTTTTCGTAAAGGCTTTTATCAGCTTGTCTCCGGACAAACAGGCACAGGATACATGACTATTTATGCAAGGCAATTTATTAATGAATGGGGAAATCTTGCACTGGTCGGCGTTATATTTGCTATGGGTTTAGGAGGTTCAGTGTGTTCGACAACCGGTGCGATTAAGATGCTAAGAGTCGGTGTTATCTTTAAAGCCATAATTCAAGATATAAAAAGAATTATCCTGCCGGAGAAGGCGATAGTTGTACAAAAATTTCATCATATAAAAGAGATTCTCTTAGAAGATAAACTTGCAAGGCTTGTTCTTATGATTACCCTATTATATTTAGTGCTATATCTTGTGGGTGCAATAATTGGCATGCTATTTGGGCATCCATTTATCGACGCCTTATTTGAGTCTACATCGGCAGCTGCAAATGTTGGCCTGTCATGCGGGATAACAGATATCAATATGCCAGCAACGCTAAAAATCACCTATATTGTACAGATGTGGTTAGGAAGATTAGAGTTTATCTCGGTATTTACACTAATAGGCGTTATTGTTTCCGCGCTCAAAGGAAAATGATTTATAGACAAAGAAAAATTTCGCTGATTATCATCATGCTTGTTGCCTGCAGCCTGCAGCCTGCAGCCCTAGTTTTTTCTCAGTCAATCACAAGCACAGAATTGATCAATAATGCAAAGGATTACGACGGCAGGAGAGTAATCTACGAAGGCGAGGTCATTGGTGAAATAATGAAGCGGGGGGATTTTAGTTGGATAAATGTTAACGACGGCAAGAATGCAATAGGCATCTGGCTAAAAACATCAGAGACAGGCAAAATAAGATACGCCGGTAGCTATAAGGCAAAAGGCGATAAGGTTAATGTAACCGGGGTATTTAACCGTGCCTGCGCGCATCACGGAGGAGACCTAGACATACATGCTGAAAATCTATTTGTGCTAGAAGCCGGGCAGGCGATTAATGAAGATATTAGTAAAGAAAAGCTCGGGTTTGCTAAAAAATTAATTTTAATATTATGCATAACGATAATCTTATCAATATTCAGCAAAGTGCTGAGAAAGAAATACAAGAAGCAACGAACATAGAGTCTCTTGAAGCGCTTAAAGTAAAGTATTTAGGCAGAAAGGGCTCTGTTGCTCAGGTAATTTCTAATCTGCCAAGCCTTTCTCAGGAAGAAAGGCCCTTGATCGGTAAATTAGCAAACTCAATAAAAGAAAAAATTACCAATCTGATTCAGGAAAAACTAGAGCTGTTTAAGAAAGAATTTGCAAAAGAAGAAGCAATTGATCTAACCCAGCCGTCTTTACTAAGAGATATTGGCAATGCCCATCCGATAACTAAGGTCATGCAACAGATCTGCGATATTTTTATTCAGATGGGATTTCATTCTGTAGAAGGCCCAGAGGTTGAGACGGAGTTTAATAATTTCACTGCGCTGAATATTCCACTTGAACATCCCTCCCGCGATGCCTTTGATACATTTTATGTTACGCACAACGCACAACGCACAACGCACAACG
The DNA here is from genome assembly GCA_041309125.1 of Candidatus Omnitrophota bacterium. Lineage (GTDB taxonomy): Bacteria > Omnitrophota > Gorgyraeia > Gygaellales > Gygaellaceae > JBFZAD01. Next base: position 6,072 of record JBFZAD010000237.1, on the reverse strand, counting down.
AGAGATTATTGTTAAGGAGCCATACCTCCCCGATGCAGATACGCGTTATGAAGAAATACGCGCCGCCATTGGCAGTGATTGTGCCAGGAAGAGTTTACAGACCCGATGCAGTTGATGCATCACACTCATTTATGTTTCATCAGGTAGAGGGATTTCTTGTTGATACAGATGTTAAATTTTCTGACCTAAAGGGAGTACTAACACTTTTTGCAAAGAGTCTTTTTGGCGAAGATATAAAGATGCGTTTTAGGCCACACTTTTTCCCATTTACAGAGCCATCTGCAGAAGTAGATATATCCTGCCTGATGTGTAAAGGCAAAGGATGTTCTGCCTGCGGTAGAAAGGGCTGGCTCGAGGTATTAGGCTCAGGCATGATACATCCAAATGTGTTTAAGCATGTTGGCTATGATCCAAAAAAATATACTGGCTTTGCATTTGGCATGGGCGTTGAGCGCATCGCGATGCTTAAATACGGCATTAATGACATTAGACTGTTCTTCGAAAACGATTTGCGGTTTTTGAAGCAATTTTGATTTCGTTATCCGGTTATCCAGTTCTCCGGTTAACCGGATAACGGACTAACGGGCTAACCGGATAACTAACAAGCTACAAGCAAGCTATGAAAGTCACATATAACTGGCTAAGAGACTATGTAAAGATTGACACGAAGCCGCAGGATCTGGCTAATAAGCTTACAATGGCTGGTTTAGAGGTCACATCTCTTAAAGAGCTCGGAAATGATTATTTACTTGAGGTGGAGGCAACCTCTAATAGGCCCGATTGGTTGTCTATTGCTGGCATTGCACGGGAAATAGCGAGCATACAAGGTGAGAGCTTAAACCTACCAAAACAAGTCAAATTAAAATCAAAAAAAAGCAATATTAATACCCCGAATATTACTATTTCTGCAAAAGAATATTGCACCAGATATATAGGTATAGTTATCAGAAATGTGAAAGTTGGCGCTTCACCTGATTGGCTAAAGCAAAGGCTAGAGCATTTAGATATTCGCTGCGTCAACAATATCGTAGACATTACTAATTATTGCCTGCTAGAACAGGGGCAGCCAATACACGCATTTGATTTAGATAAATTAAATAAAGATATCTTTATCAGATGTGCTAAAAAAGGCGAGACAATACGGACCATAGATGACGAGCTAAGAAAACTGGATGAATCTATTCTTGTTATTGCAGATAAAAGTGTCCCGGTTGCAATTGCCGGTATTATGGGCGGTAAAGATACAGAGGTTCAGGACACAACAAAGAATATCCTTTTGGAAGTCGCGGTATTCGATCCAATCGTTATAAGAAAGGGTGCTAAAAAATTAGGCCTTTCAAGCGATGCCTCTTATAGATTTGAAAGAGGGGTTGACCTTGATAATTGTATGAATATAGCCACAAGATGCGCAGGGCTAATTTTAGATTTAGCAGGTACAGAGCTGTCTTTTGTTGATAGGATTATTGATGTTGGCAAGAAATCAACACCTAAAAGGGCTGTGGCCATAAGGTCTGGATATGCCGGTAAAATGTTGGGAGTGTCTGTAGGAGAGAAGCAAATAAAGAAAATACTAGTATCTCTGGGGTTAAAATACACCAAGAAGGCAAAAGATGAGCTTCATTTTCTTATGCCAAGCCTAAGAAGAGACTTAAAGATTGAACAGGATCTTATTGAAGAAATAGCAAGGATTTATGGATTTGATAAAATACCAGAAAGCCTTGCCTATATAAAACCAAAGGATATACAAAAGGATAAAGAGAGTATTTTGTTATCTTTGGTAAAAGATAATCTAGTAAAGCAGGGCTTAAATGAAGTAATTACCTATAGCCTAATCGGCAAAAGCGAATTGGACTTACTTAAGATAGACGATCAGGGCCTGCCCCAAATTGAAAATCCTCTCTCTGCAAACCAGGCATTTTTGCGGCCTACAATCCTTGCAGGCCTACTCAATGTCGTTGCCAATAACCTCAATCATCAGAATCCCGACATAAAAATCTTCGAAATAGGCAGTATATTTAAAGAAGAGGAAAGGCCTCATCTTGCAATTGCCTTGACAGGCCAGGATTATTCAGGAGTTTTGCAAGAGGCTGGGAAATTCCAGATACAAGCTACCATTCTTCACCTAAAAGGCATTATAGAAAATCTCTTGATTGGTTTGGGAGTCAAGGGCTACTCCTTCAGAGAGATAAATTCAGACATTTTTAAAAAAGACTCAAGCTTAGGCCTCGTTATTAACAATATCGAATGCGCAAAATTGGGCAGTGTTTCTTCAGGAGTTTTAAGCAGCTTCGATATTAAAAAAGAGGACATCTTTCTTGCCGAGGTTGATTTAAGAAAATTAAGCAGCATTTTTAATATAGAAAAAGAATATACAGCATTAAACCCGTATCCATTTATTACAAGGCATATCAGTCTGTTTATCAAAAAAAATATAAAATTCCAAGAGATAATAGATGCAATAAAGGAATTGAATGTAAATTACTTGGAGAATATAGAACTAATTGATTTTTATATCGGCAAAAACGCCCCCGCTGGAAATAAGGGATTGACCATATCTCTTAAATTCCAGGCCAAAGATCACACCCTCAAAGAAGAAGAGATAGAGCCCATCAACAAATCAATCTGCTCGCAGCTACAGAACAGACTCAATGCTGTAATACGTTGAAATTATTATTGTTTTGAACCTGTTAAAATCCTGAGTAATCTTAAGAGTAGAAAGTGATTGCCCTTTTTCGAACTAAATGTTATAATAAAAACATTAAATAAAGATAGGAAATTCTTTTTGTCTGGGTCTGGGGAAGTTCTTCCCGGAGGTTAAACAATAGGTGGTCGGGCCGCCATCTTGCATTACACAATATGCATTATGGCTATTTTTATTTGTAAGGGGATAAATCATGAGTGAAAATATAATAGTTTTAACCCAGAAGTTAATGTTCATTCTTTGGCCTTTGGCAGTTTTTGTTGTAACCTTGGTTATAGGGTATATCTTAAGAAAGATTATTTTTATTCGTTTAATGAGCTGGTCAAAAAAAACAAAAACACAGATTGACGATGTTTTTATTTCTGTTATTAGAACCCCTTTTCTAATATGGTTTTTAATGCTGGGGATTTATTTTGCTATCGAGTCTTCGCCGATTCCTCAGGACATAGTAGGTATTGTTAATAAGATTTTATTGGTGCTTGGTATTTTGTCAGTCACTTTTGTCTTGGCAAATTTATTGTCTAATTTGATAAGAATTTTTTCCAGCAAGATTGATTCGGCCCTGCCGGTTACATCTCTTACCCAGAATTTTAGCCGCATTATAATCTTTGGCATGGGGATTTTAATTATATTAAATAGCCTTGGCATCTCAATAACGCCAATTTTGGCTACTCTGGGAGTTGGCGGACTTGCAGTGGCATTGGCCTTGCAGGATACCCTATCCAATTTATTTTCTGGCTTCCATATACTATTAGCTAAACAGGTAAGAGTCGGAGATTATATAAAGTTGGATTCAGGTGAAGAAGGTTATGTTATAGATATAAACTGGCGCACTACGAAGATAAGGATGTTGCCCAATAACGTTGTTTTAGTGCCCAATGAAAAATTAACCAAGGTCATTATTACAAATTATTATCTTCCGGATAAAGAAATGGCTGTATTGGTTAATCTAGGAGTGCATTACGATAGCGATCTGGCAAAGGTGGAAAGAGTTACTTGTGAAGTGGCCAAGGAGACCATGAAGAAGGTTACCGGCGCGGTGGCTGCATTTGAACCATTTATTAGGTACAATACATTTGCAGACTTTAGCATTAATTTTACGGTAATATTAAGGGCGAGAGAGTTTGTGGACCAGTATTTGATTAAACATGAATTTATAAAAATATTACATGAACGCTATAAACAGGAGGGGATAATTATTCCTTATCCAATCAGGGCAATAAATTACCAGCAGGAGAAATCAGAATGAGGAGAATGCTTCTATTTATCCTCCCGATTTTAATAATTACATCCGTGGTTTTTACGGTCTTTGGAGTGCTTCAGGTGCGCTTTGAAGAGGAAAAGCTGATGGATGACTTGAAACGAAAGGCCAAATCAGTTGCCGAGAGTATGGAGCTGTCAGTAAAACACGTCCTTTTATCAACAGACTTAAGAAGCGCAAATTATCTTGTAGAAAAATTTCAGAATCGAGAAAGATTACAGGGCTGTGTTATTTATGATAGAGAAGGCCAAACAGTAGCTATTACAAAAAGGTTTGCCGAATGGAAAGAAAAAGATAAGCCTTATATTAATGAGGCACTGCTAAGCAAAAACCCGCGCGGAGAATTAGAGAAGTTCAAAGATTATTCTCTTTATAGCTATGTATTGCCTATTCCTGATGATGAAGGAAATGTGTTGGGCCTTGTTGAGATTATCCACGACACTTCTTATGTATTTGCAAGATTAACAGATCTATGGAAGCGAATAAGCATTAGCTTGATAACTTTAGTTGTGCTGATCTTTATTATATCATTTTTTATCCAGAGGCAGATTTTTTCTTTGCCAGTCCGAAGGCTTACAGAGTGGTTTAGGCATTTTCAGAAAGGCGAAACAGATAAATTACGCCCATTTGAGGAAAAGGGAGACTTTGGAAAACTGGTGAGCGAAGTTGAGCAGGTCGCCTTAGGCCTTAGGGTGGCGCGCAAGGTCGTGACCGAAGAAGCATGCGTGCGTACAGAAAAAGATGAGTTGTGGACAGAGACAAAACTAAAAGATCTCGTACGTGCAAAGCTAGGAGAAAATGCGTTATTTGTCGTTTCAAACAGAGAGCCATACATGCATGTTATTGATGAGGCCACAGGTATAACTAAATGCATAAGGCCTGCAAGCGGTGTTGTTACTGCTATACATCCTATTCTTTGCGCCTGCGGCGGTACCTGGGTAGCCCATGGAGCCGGCAACGCAGACAGAAAGTTTGTAAATTCTAAGAATAAACTCGGAGTTCCTCCGGAAGACAACCGCTATATCCTTAAAAGGACATGGCTTAATAAAGAGGAAGAAGACGGATACTACTATGGTTTTTCAAACGAAGGCTTATGGCCCCTTTGTCACAATACACACACGCGGCCGATATTCAGGGATTCGGACTGGAATATGTATAAGAAGGTAAACCAGAAATTTGCCGACAGCGTTCTTGAAGAACTGCCTGCAAAGACCCCGTTTGTCTTTATACAGGACTACCACTTTACTTTGTTAGGTAAAATGATAAAAGATAAAAGGCCTGATGCGACTGTGGCACTTTTCTGGCATATCCCATGGCCTACGCCAGAATCATTTTCAATATGCCCTTACCAAAAGGAGATCCTGGATGGAATGCTGGGATGCGATTTGATCGGTTTTCACGTCCAGAACCATTGCAATAATTTTCTTGATACTGCTAATAGATTAATAGAGTGCCGCGTGGATACTGAAAAATTTAGCGTAATAAGAAACGAAAAGGAAACATCCATTAGGGCATTCCCAATAAGCGTAAACGGATATTTTTCCAGCGTCATTAATAAAATTGATTCATCCGCAATAGACAAAATTCAAAAAGAATTTGACCTCGCAGGCAAGATAGTTGCGCTTGGCGTGGACAGGGTTGACTACACAAAGGGTATAATTGAGAAAATAATGGCGATAGACAGGCTTCTAGAAAAAAACCCGCAATATAAAAATAAATTTGTCTTTATACAAATGGCAGCTCCAAGCCGAACGCATATAAAACGCTACCGTGAGCTGATGGGTGAGATAGATGAGCTGGTAGAGAAGAAGAACTGGAAATATTCAGACGGCAACTGGAAGCCTATAATTTATTTAAAGAGACATTTTTCTCAGGAAGAGATTAAGCCATATTATGCTATGGCAGATATATGCATTGTTAGCTCTCTGCACGACGGGATGAATCTCGTGGCAAAGGAATACGTAGGCACAAAGGCAGACTTAAACGGAGTTTTAATATTGAGCCGCTTTACCGGCGCAGCCAGAGAATTAACCGATGCGGTTCTAATAAATCCTTATGCAATAGAAGAGTTTGCAGATGCAATAAAGTTTTCGATAGAGCTTAATCAGCA
>JBFZAD010000236.1:0-2990 GCA_041309125.1 Candidatus Omnitrophota bacterium | reverse complement strand
TTTCATCCAGGTTTTTATTGTATATGGGCTGTCCACAATCATTACACTTAGTCCACAGGCCTTGCGGGATATCTTTCTTTCGTAAACTAATAAATGAATACTTTGGCTCTCTGAATAAAGGCATAATTATTCAAGCTTATTAATCAATACCCCTGACAAAAGTTTAGGATAGAAGTATGTTGATTTAGGAGGCAGTCTTATCCACTTTGATGCCACACGAACCAACTGCTCTATTCTCAAAGGATTTAATAAAAAGGCGCAATCTACTTCTTCTTTATCAACTATGTCAATAGCCTCTTGTAAGTCGTGTTTATAGACTAGGTGGTTTACATCCAGCAAATCAAGTTTAAGAATATTTCTTATAACCAGGGTGTTCAGTATTGCGACATCTAAAGATTTGTATTCCTTGACATTATTATCCACTATTATTTTATCTAATTTTACCTGCTTCTTCAAGATTAAAGAATAGAATTTATTTTTTTCATATAATCCAAATGAATGCCTTAGTTTATTTCTCTGCAGATACTCTAACAGTTTACTTTTTGATTCTACTTTATATATATCAAAATAATCATTTAATCTAGACTTCATCTCTAAGATAAGAGCCTTATCCATATCTTTTATAATTCTGTGCACAGCAAATATCGTCAGGTCACTTGAATTGGCATTTGTAAAATATGTCATTATATAATCATACGGCGCTAATTTAGTAGTATCTTTATACCTTCTTCTCTGTTCTAATCTATATAGCCTGCTTACCTCAAATCTATGATGGCCATCGGCTATAAAAATAGCCTTGCCATCTAACAATCTTTTTATCTTTCTTATTTGCCCTGGATTATCTACCCTCCAGATCTTATGAAGAGTATTATCTTTATCTTTAGCGCTTATAAAGGGCTTTTCTTTCTTAAAATATTTATCGTAGATTTTTTCTACAGTTTTTTTCTTATCCAGATATAGCGCAAAGATAGGCTCCAGGTTTGCATTTACACTCCTAATAAGATTAAGCCTATCCTCTTTTGGCTTTGAATGGGTATGCTCATGAGGATAAATATTACTTTTTTTATCATCTAATTTAAGAAGCGAGACAAAGCCAATTCTATTCTTGAATTTACCATCTACTTTATAGCTATGGAAATAGAAATAGATACAGGGTTGGCCATCATTAACAAGTAATTTTTCTCTCTGCCAAGCAGAAAAGATTTCTCTAGCAACCAGGTATTTATCTTTCTTTCCTTTGGGGTTACTTAAGACAAGCCTAATATAATTATTTGGATCCCTTTTATAGAGTTTATTCTTTTCCTGATCCGAGATAACATCATAAGGCGGGCAAACAACGGATGAAAGATCCTTGATCTTTTCTTTATTATAAAAAACTGCCTTGAAGGGCTCTATCTTTGCCATTTGTAAATAAGATTACCTAATATGCCGCCTAAGCCATCGGCAAGCGCATCGCTAAGCGCCGTTACTCTTCCTGGGACAAAATATTGATGAAGCTCATCGCTTAGACCATATGAGAAAACTGCTATACTAACTAAAAAGAATACCTTTTTTCTATCTAAATGCGGATAATAATTCTTAATTGCCCGAGTTAGCAAAATCCCTAAGAATAGATACTCAAGTAAATGAATAAGTTTATCATAACCACAATAAGATGGCAACTGATTTGATGTAAGGCTTGAAATTAAAAATATAAAGCCGGCATAAATAAATACCGGCAACCAGTACAATATAAATTTTTTCATCTGGTTGAATCAGTGGCCTTTCATATGGCACCCCTTGCAGGCAGGTGTCTGGCTAGAGCAGGTATTTGTATTTTCTTTGGAATGAGAAGACTTTTTATAATCGGTAGCGTAAAACCCAGGCCCCTTAAAAATTATTCCGGAACCAGAGCCTATTAATCGCTTAACTTTTTTGTTACATTTTGGGCATTTTGTCAAATGCTTTGCCGTCATATTCTGAAAGGCCTCGAACTTATGGCCGCAAGCTTGACACTCATATTCGTACGTAGGCATCTATAGCTCCTTTTAGTTATCCAGTTAGCCCGTTAGCCGGTTAACCGGATAACTGACTAACCGGATAACGGGCTAACTATTTAAAAACCTTCTTTATTTTCTCTTTAAACCCCTCACGACTGTCCAGATCTTTATCCTCGCCTCTTAGCTGTGCAAATTGCTCAATCAACCTTCTCTGCTCATTGGTAAGATTCTCTGGAATTAAAACATCAACTTTGACTAATTGATCTCCTCTCTGGTATCCATGCAGATCAGGCATTCCTTTTTCTCTTAACCTGAATATCTTTCCACTTTGAGTTCCGGATGGGATCTTCATCTGTACACTGCCATTAAGAGTATCTACCTTGATGCCTCCTCCTAGAATTGCCATTGTCAGAGGTATTTCTATTTGCGAGATAATGTCATTATTATGGCGCTGGAAAAATTGATGTGCCTTTACATTAATTATTACATATAGATCACCTTTACCGCTAGTTCCTTCTTCACCTTCGCCTCTAATCCTAAGATGTGAACCTGTGTCTACTCCAGCAGGAATTTTAACATCTATCTTTCTTGTCGTTCTAACTCTACCTTCACCTTTACATGTTGTACATGGAGAGCCAATAATGCTGCCTTCGCCATGGCAATTCCTACAGGTCTGGGTCAGTTGGAAAAATCCCTGTGAAACAGTTTGTTTTCCTCTTCCGCGGCAGGCAGGGCAAGTTGTTTTCTTCGTGCCTGGCTTAGCGCCTGAGCCTGAACAAGTAGAACAGACATCATATCTAGGAACAGTGATACTCTTTTGAACACCGGCATATGCTTCTTCTAAAGCTACATTTACCTCTATCTGAAGATCACGCCCTTTTCTTGATCTATCCCTTCTTCTTCCTGAACCGCTACCAAATAAATCAAATCCTAAATCTGAAAAGATTTCCTCAAAGATACCTCCGCCAAAACCAGAACTTCCTAGACCTTCAAATATACTGGAGAAATCTG
>JBFZAD010000235.1:0-2569 GCA_041309125.1 Candidatus Omnitrophota bacterium | reverse complement strand
TACAAGAACGTTTGTATAGGATTCATCTAAATAATTAGTCAATTTTGGGTCATCTATTAAATATACTTTTTTAGCCCCTCTATATATAAGCTCCTGTGCTTGCGTATCTAGCTTATTCCCCAAAAGACATGCTGATAATTCTGTATTTAATTTTTCGGCCAGCTCCTTGCCTTTATTTAAAAGCTCAAAAGAAACCGATGATACCTTTGAATGCCTCTGCTCACAGAATACCCAAACACCGCTAAATTTAGCGATATCCTGTTTGGCCTGTGGTTTAACTTGCTCTTTATCTAAAAGAATTGCTTTAAGTTTACAGCTTTCCACACAGCCGCCGCATAGGGTGCATTTATCCATGTTGATTAATGCCTTTTTATTTATTATCTCAATTGCACCGAAAGGACAGGCCTTCAAACACAGCCTACAACCTGTGCATTTATCTTTAATTATCTGTATGCTCATAATTCATCCTTTAATAATCCAACTAGCTTGTCTGCAAGCTCTTCGCTTGTGCCTTCAAAAATCTTGCCTCCCTCTCTCTTAGCTGGGGTAAATATCTTTACTACCTGCGTAGGCGAACCATTAAGTCCTATACATTTAGGATCTAAGGCTAGTTCTGCAGCGGTCCATTTTGTTATCACTGCTTTTTTTGAACGCATTAAATTCTTTAAAGAGGCTATTCTTGGTTCGTTAATCTCTTTAACCACTGTAAATAACGCAGGTAGCGGTGTCTTTACGATCTCATAGCCTTCTTCTGTCATCCTCTCTACCTTAGCGATAGACTCATCTATCTCTTCTATCTTTTTTACATATGCGACTTGAGGAATATCCAGATGCATAGAGATTCCAGGTCCAACTTGAGCCGTATCTCCATCAGAGGCCTGTTTCCCACAGATTATTAGTTTATAATCTGCAATTTTTCTAATTGCCTGCGATAAGGTATAGCTTGTTGCCCATGTATCTGAACCAGCAAATGCCCTGTCAGATAATAAAATTGCTTCATCAACACCCATAGATAGTGCTTCCCTGAGAGCTTCTTCTGCTTGAGGCGGCCCCATACTTATAACTGTTACCTTTCCACTTAGGCGTTCTTTTAAACGTATGCCCTCCTCAATGGCATACATATCAAAAGGATTAATCACTGACTTTACTCCCTCTCTTATAAGAGTATTGGTCTCAGGATTAATCTTTACATCGGTAGTATCTGGTACTTGTTTGATGCAAACTATTATGTTCATTTGTTTGACTAACAGGATAACTGGATAACGGGTTAACCGGTTAACCAGTTATCCTGTTATCCGGTTACTATTTTTTTATTGCGTCTCTAATTAAACCCAATGCTATAACATTACGAAGGATCTGGTTTGTGCCTTCGTAGATCTGTGTGATCTTTGCATCGCGCATAAACTTCTCAATAGGATAATCTCTCATATAGCCATAACCTCCGAATATCTGCACGGCATTTGTAGTGACCTTCATTGCGACATCAGATGCATACATCTTTGCCATGCTTGATTCTTTGGCAGCGCTATTGCTTCCTGAATCAATCATCCTTGCGACTGAATAAACAAGAGCCCTTGCTGCCTCGGTCTCTGTGGCCATGTCTGCCAACATCCACTGAATTCCTTGAAAACTATGAATCTTCTGACCAAATTGTTCACGCTCACCTGAATATTGTAATGCCAAATCAAGAGCTCCCTGTGCAATACCCAGAGCCTGCGCAGCAACTCCGGGTCTTGACATATCAAATGTCTTCATTGCTACTATAAAACCCATTCCTTCCTTTGCCAACAGGTTATCCTTTGATAATTTACAATCATTAAATATTAGCTCCCTTGTTGAAGAGGCACGAATCCCGAGCTTATCCTCTTTCTTTCCAAAAGTAAAACCTTTTGTGTCCTTTTCAACGATAAATGCAGATGCACCTCTGGCACCTTTTTTTCTATCAGTCATAGCAATAATAGTATAAATCTGGGCATCGCCGCCATTAGTAATAAAATGCTTTGTGCCATTTAAAAAGTAATGGTCGCCATCTTTTTTTGCGTTTGTCTGTATTGCAGAGGCATCTGATCCAGCAGCGGGTTCGGTAATTCCGAATGCTGCAATCTTTTCACCCTTTGCCAATGCCGGCAGATACTTTTTCTTTTGCTCTTCACTACCGAATAAAATAATTGGTATTGTACCAAGCGCAGAAGCCGCATAACATACGGCTATACCTCCGCAGACACGCGATAATTCCTCTGTAACCAAACACAGGCTTAATATACTGATTCCCATACCACCATATTCTTCCGGTATAAATATCCCAAATAGATCAGATTTTGCAAGCATCTTTATTGCCTCCCAGGGATATTCTTCAGATATATCATATTTTGCAACAATAGGCTTAATCTTTTCCTGGGCAATTTGTCTGGCTAAATCCCGAACCATCTTCTGTTCTTCTGTCAATAAGTAATCCATTTTCACTCTCCCTTTTAAAAATACATTAACGCAGTACGCGCTACGAGTTACAGCTTCTTAATTAGTGCGACTTCCCCACAATCTGGAAATTTTGGACAACGCACACATTCAT
>JBFZAD010000234.1:0-5540 GCA_041309125.1 Candidatus Omnitrophota bacterium | reverse complement strand
CTAACTTAATCTAAAATAGAAGCTAAAATAGGCCTTCTGATAGTATTTATTTAACACTTCTTGTGACAGATTCGCTGAACCTATTACCGCCTTGCCATATCGACTAAATTTGTTTAAATCAAGAGATGTAAAACTTAGAATTTTACCTTCTTTAGCTAGTTCCCAAATCTCTGTGCCAGGAAGAGGTGTAAGCAGGGCAAATTGTGCATAATCGAGTTTTAATTTCTTTGCAAATTCTATTGTCTTTGCTAATGTATCTTTGGTATCATAAGGCAGGCCCAGAATAAAATAACCGTAGGTTTCTATATTCAAATCGTGAGCCCACTTGACAGCATTTTCTACTTGTCCTAATGTGATTCCCTTTTTGGTTTTCTCTAAAACAAGCTCATCTCCTGATTCTATTCCTAAATGTAAGACATAGCATCCAGCCTTTTTCATGGTCTTTAGTAATTCAAATGATAGGCAATCAACCCTTGTTGTGCAACTCCATTTAATATTAAAATCATTAGCAATTAATTGTTCACATAGTTTGTTAATGCGCTCTTTTTGTATGGTAAAGGTATCATCCCAGAAGGAAAACGACTTAATATTGTATTTTTCTTTAAACCAAGAGATTTCTTTTAAAATTGACGATACGCTTCTAAATCTATATTTTTTACCAAAGATTACCTGTGAAGCACAGAAAGAGCAAGAAAAAGGACATCCGCGACCAGAGATAATTCCGATAGATGTACCCATATAAGGAGTACCATACCTATCGATTGGAAGTTGTTCGTATAAAGGGAATGGTAATTCGTCAAGGTCTTCTATTAAGTCTTGAGGATGAGTTTTTACTATGGAATTATTTTGTCTATAACAGATACCTTTTATTCTAGAGAGAGGTTCACCTTTTGCAATCTGCGACATAGTTATTTCGCCTTCACCAATAACTACGATATCAATATCCTTATTATTTGATAATATTTCTTCCGGTAAGGCTGAAGCGTGAGGGCCACCGACAACGGTTATACAATCAGATTTAATCTTTTTACTAATTTCTAAGATTTTAAGGCCTGCGGTAACTTGAGGTGTAGTAATGCCAATTCCTAAATAATCAGGAGATTCTGTTGCTATAATTTGTTCAATCTCATTGAGGCTGTTTAGTGAGCAGGTAGCATCAATTATTTTGACCTTGTGGCTTTCCGCACGCAGCTTTCCTGCAATACTAGCCAAGCCATAAGGTATAAATCCCCAATTTAATCTTTTTATATTTGCGCCGCCATATAGATTTCCATAAGGAGGAGCAACAAGCAAAACTTTACTCATTTTAAATAATTGGTTTCTAGTTTGAATTATTTTTTAATTATACTATAGAAGTATGCTTATTGACAGAGAAAAATTTAAATGTTAAACTGATAAAAGAGTGTAAATTATGAATAATCAAGATTATATTATTATACATGGGGCCAAGGAGCATAATCTAAAAGATATTAATCTAGAAATTCCTCGCAATAAATTTGTCGTCATTACTGGTTTATCAGGTTCAGGTAAGTCCAGTCTAGCCTTCGATACTGTATATGCAGAAGGTCAACGTCGATATGTTGAGAGCCTTTCTGCATATGCACGCCAGTTTCTTGAGCAACTTCAAAAGCCCGACGTAGATCATATTGATGGCCTGTCACCTTCAATTGCAATTGAGCAGCGCACAGCAGGAGGAAATCCACGTTCAACAGTTGCAACACAGACAGAGATCTATGATTACCTAAGACTCTTATTTGCCAGGATTGGCAAGATTCATTGTTATAAATGCAATCTTCCAATTCAGCGTCAGAGTTCGCAGGAGATTATAGATCAGATTTTAAAGCTGGGTACAGGTACAAAAATTGACATCCTGGCTCCTATTGTGGTGGGGAGAAAGGGTGAATATCGTGATATAGGTTCTGTGGTCCAAAAGGCAGGATTTACTAGGGTTAGGGCTGATGGTAATATTTACGAGTTAGAGCAAAAGATAAAATTAGATAGACATAGGATTCATAATATAGAAGTGGTGGTAGATAGGATTTCTATAAAGCCTAATATCAAGCAAAGACTGGCTGACTCTATTGAGACCGCATTAAAGGTGGGTAAAGGCATTGTAATTATAAATTGTTCAACTCAAAAAAATGACCTGATATTTAATGAGCAATATGCTTGCCAGGAATGCGGGATTAGTTATTCTGAAGTTGAACCAAGGACCTTTTCCTTTAATTCTCCATATGGAGCCTGTCAGGCCTGTAATGGCCTTGGCACAAAGATGGAGTTTGATGAAGAACTAATTATTCCAGATAAGGACAAATCAATTCAGGATGGGGCGCTACTTCCTTGGAAAAGGGGACCACGTGGCTATATTATGTATTATAGGAGTTTGATAAGGGAGGCTTCGCATGTAATAGGCTTTGATATGGCAATTCCATTTAAAAAGTTAGACAAGGTTACAAGGCACAAAATTCTTTATGGCAGCGAAACACAAGTTTGGGGAAAGCCTTTTGAAGGAATCATGCCTCACCTTGAGCGTTTATTTAATCAAACCGATAGTGATTATTTAAAGCAAGAGATTTCAAGATTCATGTCAACGTCTCCGTGTACAGAGTGCAAGGGTTCGAGATTAAAAAAAGAGAGCCTGCATGTGTATATTGATAATAAATCGATATGGGATGTGTGCCAGATGTCAATAATTCAGGCAAAAGTTTTTTTCAGTAAGCTTAGTCTAAGTCAAAGTCAAATACATATAGCCCAGAATATCTTAAAGGAAATTACAAGACGCCTTGATTTCTGTATAGATGTAGGTCTGGAGTACATTACTTTAGATAGAAAGAGTCAGACCCTATCGGGAGGAGAAGCTCAGCGGATTAGGCTTGCGACTCAAGTAGGCTCAGGTCTATCAGGTGTTATATATATATTAGATGAGCCAAGCATCGGGCTTCATCAAAGAGATAACTGTAAATTAATAGACACACTTAAGCATCTTAGAGATTTAAACAATACATTATTAGTAGTTGAACATGATGCTACGACCATACTTTCAAGTGACTATGTAATTGATCTTGGGCCTGGAGCTGGCGAAGATGGAGGGAATGTAATATTTAGCGGGACGCTCAAGGATTTATTAAAATCAAAAAATTCCTTGACTGCAAAATACTTAAGGAATGAGGAGCGGATAGCTATACCTAAAGAAACAAGGAGCTATAAAGGTAATAAGTCTCTAATAATCAAAGGTGCAAGGGAGCATAATTTAAAAAATATTAATGTTAATATTCCATTAGGGCTTTTTATCTGTGTTACTGGAGTTTCAGGCTCTGGTAAGTCTACATTAGTGGACGATATTCTTTATAATGCTTTAGCAAAGGAATTATATAATTCTAAGATTAAACCAGGCCTTCATGATGAAATTATTGGATTAGAAAATATAGATAAGGTTGTGGTGGTTGATCAGGCGCCGATTGGGAGAACGCCTCGCTCTAATCCAGCCACGTATTCGGGAGTATTTAGTCCTACTAGAGATTTATTTAGCCAATTACCAGAGTCAAAGATAAGGGGTTTCAAGCCAGGGCGCTTTAGCTTTAATGTCAAAGGAGGTCGCTGTGAAGCATGTCAAGGAGACGGGGTTAAAAGAATAGAGATGCATTTCTTGCCGAATGTTTATATCCAATGTGAAGTTTGTAAGGGAATGCGTTTCAATGAAGCTACATTAGATATAAAATATAAGGGGAATTCCATTTCAGATATTTTAAATATGTCTGTTGAAAAAGCCTTAAGTCTATTTGAAAATATCCCAAAAATAAAATCAATTTTACAAACACTCCATGATGTAGGCTTGGGCTATATCAAGTTAGGTCAAGCTGCAACCACGCTCTCTGGTGGAGAGGCACAAAGGGTTAAACTTGCCTCTGAATTGAGTAAAAGGGGGACAGGAAAGACGCTTTATATATTAGATGAGCCTACAACGGGTTTGCACTTTGCCGATACCAATAAACTTTTAAGTGTTTTGCAGAGGCTTGTGGATATGGGAAATACTGTCCTTGTGATTGAACATAATT
Source organism: Candidatus Omnitrophota bacterium (assembly GCA_041309125.1). Lineage (GTDB taxonomy): Bacteria > Omnitrophota > Gorgyraeia > Gygaellales > Gygaellaceae > JBFZAD01. Next base: position 1,485 of record JBFZAD010000234.1, on the reverse strand, counting down.
TAGATGTAATAAAATGCGCCGACTATATAATTGACCTAGGTCCCGAAGGAGGGGATAAGGGCGGAAGGGTTGTGTTTGCCGGAAGCCCAAAGGAGATTGTGCGCAGTAAGGATTCATACACAGCTAAATTCCTAAAAAAGTTAATTTTTGACAATGCATATATGTAAAAATAAAACCCACATATCAATCTTTTTGCTGCTTATTATTCTCTTTTTTGGCGATACCTATCTCTATGCAAAGGAAATGGATGATTTAAGTGCCGATAGTTATTTTATAGCAAAGGAGGTTTTTGATCAGGAAAAATATGAAGATGCAATTGTTTTATTCAAAAGATTTTTAAGGCTTAATCCCCATAGCGTATATAAACCTGAAGTTAATTTTTTTATTGGGCAATCGTATTTCAATCAAAATAGATTTAATGATGCCAAAAATAGTTTTAGCTTAATATTGCAAGAGAAGGATGTCGATGGCAAGTTGGAAGAAGAGGTTTTATTTTGGTTGTCTAAAACATATGTTAAGCTAAAACAAGCTGATGAGGCATTAATTAACCTCAACATTATTCTATCGAAATTTCCTAATTCAGTATATGTACCGCAGGCATTTTTAGAAATAGCTGAAATATATTTTGAAAAAAAAGATTTTGCTAAGGCATATGAGTTTTTTGAAAAACTAAGAAAAGATTTTATAAATACTCCTTATGTCCAAAAAGCAAGCTACCGAATAATGAGCTGTTTATATAATCAGAGAAAATACCAAGAGCTTAAAGATTTTATAAGCCAATTTAGAGTACAAAATGTTTACAGCGATATCTTGTTGGTTGATTTCTACGAAGCTGAAGGCTATTATTATCTGAATGAATTCAAAGAAGCCCTGTTGCTATATGAGAAGGTTTATAATTCGGCCCAAGAGAATAATCTAAGGAATTTAAGTTGTTTGGGGCTTATCTGGGCTAATATTAAATTAAATAAATTTGATGACAGCCTTAAATATCTTAAAGTGGCCAAATCTGATTCTCCTACAATAGAGAGGAGCCTTTTATCGGCAAAAGCAAATTGCTTATTTCAAATTGGCCAGCTTGATGAAGCCATATCTAACTATGATACCTTAATTAACAGGCTATGTGATCCTTTGGAAGATAAGCTAGATGCATATCTTGGCAAGATAAAGTCGCAGTTTGCCAAAGGTAGCTACAAAGAGGCCATTGATTGCATAGAAAGTGTATTAACTTCTTTTGAAAAAACAGATAACATTACTGAAGAAGAAAGATTTATAGATATATTAAGTGAAATTTATTTCTTGAAGGCAGATATATATGAGAAATTAGAAGATAGAAAAGTTGCTACAGGGGTATTGAATAAGTTAATTGCAAAAATCGAGATCCAAGATAATAGAAACCCGAAAACCTTTTTAGCCAAATATAAATTGGCTAAATTATATGAGCGAGATGGTAATTTTCAAGAGGCAACAAAAGTTCTGAATGAGATA
>JBFZAD010000233.1:0-5803 GCA_041309125.1 Candidatus Omnitrophota bacterium | reverse complement strand
GAATACCGATTATTTTTATTTCTGCCGATAAAAATCTTAAATTCTCAGAGCAGTATTTGAAGGCAGTAGGGGGTGTAGGCTTCTTGCAAAAACCGTTTAATGACCAGGAGCTAGTTGACCTTATTAATATTGCTGTTGAAAAGAGCAATATGGATAAAACAAAGAGGTAGAAGGTGCCTGGATCGCAAAAAAAAGGAAGGGTTATGTATAGAGATAGTGAAATGAAGAATGAGGGGTGGTTTGAAGAGGCATTTCAGCCTCTTGATGAGGTTTGGGCAATGGAGAATGAAATAAAAAAATATGAAGTTAGTAAAATTTGTGACCGGTGTGGTTATGTTGATTGCATTTGTACGCTGAATAGGCCGTAACATTTACCATAGAGTAAAGATCAACAAGCAAAAAAAAGGAAAGATTATGACGGATAAAGATAATATAGTAAAGATTAAAAGGAGGTGGCAGATGTGGGTATTTAAGGCAATTTTGATTGGGTTTTTGGGAGTTTTGTGCTTCGGCGGGTCAGTGGGGGTTAATGCTGCCCCAATGGAATCTAATACAAAGATGCGTAGTGTTTCAGGAGAAATTGCATGGATTGATGTTAAGCTCGGGTTACTTAAACTTAAGAGTGATGCAGGTCAGGATACAAGAGGAATAACAGAGTACAAAATTAATCAGAATGAGACTCGCGTGACTGATCCCTTAGATGAGAAGTTTCTCGTTATTAAGGATTTGCAAGCAGGCCAATATGTTACAATTGAGCTAATTGATAGTTCCGGGGAGACAATGGCCAGAAAGATCATCGCCGAACCTATGCGGGAGTCTGTATTTGAAGAAGTCACTGGAGAGCTTGAGGCTATAGATGTCAAAGCCGGAACGCTCATTATCGAGCAGAAACCATTACCCAGCGAAGGAGAAAAGGGCAATTTGTTCTATTTCGTTTTTGAGCCAAATGATATCGTTGTCATGAAAGCTCCGAGTAAAGAATCGGTACGATTAGAACTAAATCCCGGTGATTTAGTTAAGGTTGAATATACAGAGAAGAGTGGAAGGCGGCATGCGCGTTCCATTACGCTGTTTAAATCATCTGCGGATACTACGAGCACAACCACAACAACGACAACAAGTACAACTGTAACACGGTAACGCAAGGAGAACAGAATGAAAAGATTTTCTTTATCAATTGTCGTAGTTTTATTTTTAATGATCTCAAGCTTAGGATGTAACGCATTGAGAGGCGCGGGGAAAGATATATCGGATTCAGGTCAACATATTGAGAATATCGGTAAATAAATTGTAGAGAAAGGAGGGTAAAGCTATGTCTTTAATATCATTAATGGTGGTTTTAATCATTGCTGGGGTAGTTCTGTGGTTAGTTAATGCCTATATACCCATGGATGGCAAAATCAAGACGATTCTAAATGTCGTAGTGGTTATTGTTATCTGCGTTTGGTTGTTGCAGCAATTTGGCGTATTAGGCAGCATGAACCAGATAAGTATTAAATAATGTGATTCTAAATTGCCTTTGTAAAAGGCAGGGGGAGTTTCTTGGCGATATTTAGATGCAATGGGTTGTTGAGAAACTTCCCAAGGAAGTACATATTGAAAATACTGGTAAATAAATTGTAAAAGAATATAAAGAATAAGGCATTGCCTTATTTCTTTTTGTTGTTATAAGTGCAGGGTGTGCTGTTTCTACTTTAAAATAATACCTGTTTCAAGAATTCGGGAGAATCTTTTTAAAAGGTATTCCCCGGGATTAAGGATGACAATATGAGACAAAAGGCGTTATGCCATTTATTTATAATAATAACCTGTCTTTTCGCATCATCAGGGTGTGCCCATATGCGACATGCTGTACCTGAAAATCTTGTAGGTAGGGCTGTAGTTGTCGGTATGCCGGATATACGTTATTATGCAGGTAAGCCCGATTCTTACTCTATGGTGCGGCAGAGCCTAGTAGATTCGTTTAAAGATGAAGGTAAAACAGACTATCTATTTGACGGTATTAAGACTTATCCAGCGCTCCTTATCGGAGGCGGAGTATCGAATAGCGCTTACGGTATAGGGTTATTGAAAGGATGGTCAAAAGAAGGCTCTCGGCCGGTATTTAAAATAGTTACAGGATATTCGAGTGGATCGATCATCGCTATTGCCGCGTTTGTAGGAAAAGACTATGAAGACCGGATTGCGGATATGTTTACCTCGATATCGAGTAAAGATGTTCAGAAAAAGAAAAGCATGTTTAGCGTTCTATTTGGAAATTCTGTGTATAGTTCAGACCCATTAGCTAAAAAAATCAATGATATTGTGGATGAGGATTTAATGGCCAATATTGCGCAAGAGCATAGAAAGGGGCGCAGGTTATATGTGGGAACCACGGATTTTGACGCCCAGGGGTTTGTTATATGGGACATGGGTGCGCTTGCATCTAAAGGAGGCCTTGATTCTGTGAAGATGTTCCGCAAAATAATTCTGGCCTCATGCGCATTTCCAGCTATGCTTCCTCCGGTTTATTTTCAAGTTGAAGCTGGCGGTAGGCGCTATGATGAGATGCATGTTGATGGGGGGGTTGTTAGCGGGCTTTTTTATATTTACCAGTTAATGGAAGGTGTGGAATCTATGGTTCAATCCTCCGGGATTAATCCCAGAGGATTTAAAACTCGGGTTTATGTACTAAACTTGTGCTATATGTCACCGCACTCTCAACAGGTAGAAGACAATATGGTGGCGATGACCTCACGTCTGATTGAAACAAATGGAGCGGCAAAGATGATCGGGGATACTTATAGGATTTACGCATACGCGAAGGAAAAAGGATGGGATTATAATTTAGCGTATATTCCAGAAGATTTTAAGCCTAATCAAAAAGAGATGCTTGATAAACAGGAAATGCAGAGGCTCTTTAAGCGCGGATATGACGACGCGGTAGAAGGGTATAAGTGGCACAAGGCTCCGCCCGGACTTGTGGCAGAGGGGAAATAGGAGAGTTTAATTTTAAGATAAAACAAGTGAAACACCCAATTTTATAGGATAAATTGGTGTTCGCTACCGCGAAGGAGATTAAGATGCAAATTTGGGAGCGAAAATTAAAATACGAATTTAAAAGAAGTGTTTGTGTAATTTTTGCCTTATTCATTCTTGTTGTTATAGGTGCAGGGTGTGCTACTCCTACACCACCTCCAGAACAGGGGCAGTATATTAAGGTTCAATTTGGACAAAACAGCGTCAGTGTACCTTGGTCTAATACTCCAAACCCCCAGGTTTCTGTGCAGCTTACCATGCAACAGATAGTTAACTGGACTAAGCAGGGCGTATCAAACGACGAGATTATATCTAAAATAAAAGCTGCAAATCCAAAGTACAATTTAACCGCAGATGACATCGACTATCTAAAAAAACAAGGCGTAAGCCAGCGGGTTATTGAAACAATGCAGGCCTATCGATAATATATAAAGGAGGGATAATCATGGCAGGTACTAAAGGGAAATGTGGAGGAACACCAAGAGTAGGTAAAGTAGGAGATTCAAAGCCATCAAGAGGGGGTAGATGTTCTTGTGGTAGGGGTAGAGGTCCTGGAGGTAAAGGAAAGGTTAGAAATCGTCCAGCAGGTAGAAACATTATGAAGACTTAAAAGAATTACTTTCTTGCAAACGCTCCCACCAAAGATTTATGGGAGCGTTCGTTGGTATAACAAGGTGTTTATTTTGATAAATTGCAATAAATTATAAGAATGAAAATAGTGCTTATTGAGCCTCGCGCTTGCGAGGCAAATATCTATAGCAAAATACCTATGCCCTTATTGGGCCCTGTTTATCTGGGGACTATTTTAAAGAATAGGGGTCATGAGGTTGAGGTATATAACGAAAATATCCTTGCGCCAGATTATGCAAGTTTAAAGGCGGATCTCGTTGGTATTTCTATCTTGACTCCAACAGCCAAACGCGGTTATGAAATAGCCAAAAAATTCCCTAAAGAAAAAGTAATCATAGGCGGAGTGCATGCAAGCCTCCTGCCCAATGAGGCGTTGGAGTACGCAAGACAAGTTGTGGTGGGGGAGGCTGAAGAGGTAATCGTAGAAGTTGTTGAGGGCAGAAGGCTAGAGTCCGTTGTTCAAGGCAGGCCCATAACGGATTTGGATGCAATGCCTTATCCTGATTTTTCATTGATCAAGGGTTATCGGTCAAACCCCCTCATTATGCCTATTTCCACCTCAAGAGGCTGTCCCTTTGATTGCAGTTTTTGCTCTGCGACAAAGATGTTTGGCCGGGAATACCGTTTCCGCAGCGCCGAGAATATTATCAAGGAAATGAAATCCAGGGATACAAAACAATTCTTCATTTGCGACGATAATTTTGCTGCTCATCCTAAGCGTACAAGGGTTTTATTGAGATCGATGTTAAAAAATAAAATAAGGCCATGGGTCTGTCAGGTGCGCGCCGACGTTGCCAAAGATAACGAACTTATAAATCTCATGTCTCGGGCAGGATGTAGCGTCGTCTGTGTAGGTTTTGAGTCAGTTAACCCCATGACCCTTGCAGCCTTTCACAAGAGGCAGACTGTTGAAGAGACTGTGACAGCAATACGCTCTTTTCATCAAAAGAAAATAAAGATCCACGGAATGTTTATTTTGGGGGGAGAGGACGACAATAGAAATACCATATGGGAGACCTTAAAGTTTGTTATCAAACAGAAAATAGACACCATGCAGATGACTATCCTGACGCCTTTTCCTGGTACAAGGGTATATGAAGAACTAGAGGCGCAAAAGCGAATTTTTACCAAAGACTGGAGCCTTTATGACGCCCAGCATATTGTTTTTAAGCCTAAGTTATTATCAGCCCAAGAACTGCAGATTAATGTAATCAGGGCGTATACTAAATTTTATTCTATCTACATGGCAGTTTATTTGCTTCTTAAGCTGCGTCTGCGAAACGCGATGTTTCGTTTCATGGGCTATGCTATTGTCAAGGAATGGATAAGGCTCAACAGTAACAAGTATGGGCTGTTGCAAGTCTTGTCATCCCAAAAGAAATAAGTCTAACATAAGGATATGAATGTACAAATTCGTCCACAAAAATTAAAATATAAGTTTAAAGGAAGGAGATTTTTTTTGAAAATTAATAAGAATGATAGAAAAGAAATGATTCGGTTTTTAATTTCAGGAACCGTTGTCAATATAACAGATTTTAGTATTTATTATATTTTATTTCACTTTCTGCCTTACAGCGTATCAAAAGGAATTTCTTTTACGTGCGCGGGCATTGTTGGGTTTTTCCTTATTAAATTTTTTACGTTTAAACATAACAAGCCATTATCGTATGTTGAGGTTGGCCAGTATGCGCTAATTAATTCTTTAGCCTTAGGCATTAATGTTTTAACAAATCAAGGTATCCTTAAACTTTGGAACGGGAATATTTTTTTAGCTTTAATCATCGCAACAATATTAACAGGTTTGTTTACCTATACTTGCTTTAAATGGTGGGTTTTTAGAACCTTAAAGAAAGAGGGGTTTTATTTTATGCGGCCCAGATGGTTCCCGTTGAGATTTATAGTAAGGGCCGTTGCGCTCCGGCAGGGGTTTTTGGACCCTATTAAAATTATTTCTCAGTTACAGAATTTTGCGAGACCTTCAGAGGTAACAGTTCCGATGGAACTGTTGCGTTTTGGTGTTGTTTTACACGCGCGTGGTTTGATTAACAGTTTAGCCATCCAGCATAATCTGGATTGGGTATGGCCTTATTGGGTGGAATGTCAATATAATCCTCGTAATGAGGCGTTTATTCCACGGTCATTTTCGTTAACTCAG
>JBFZAD010000232.1:0-13599 GCA_041309125.1 Candidatus Omnitrophota bacterium | reverse complement strand
TTGACTTCAAGTATAGCTAATTTCAAAAAAACCTGGCTAAATTGCGTTTTTGGCAAGCCAAGACTAAGTAATATCTTAAGAAAAGCCGCATTTTTAATCATTCCTATTTATATATTTGCATTACCACTTATACAGCCTTCCATAAATATTAGTTATGCACAAGATGAAACCAACCAAGAGAGAGGTCAAGAGACAGAAACAGAATATCTTATTAATAAAATACGGGAAGTTTCATCTGAAATAGCAGTTAAGAGTATTGGTGAATTGGCGAAGATATTGCCGAAAGAAAAAGAGACAGAATCTCTGCGAAAAGAGATTGTGGATATCTTGGTTTATTTTAAAAACAAAGAGGCAATTAACTATTTAATCGACTTTTTAAAGGATGAATCAGAAGCAGTAAAAGAAAAAATCGCAAGGGAATTGATCAAGCTAGATGAAAAATCTCTTTATGGAGTGCTTAAAAATAGGACTAAATATGTTCAGGAAGAGACGCTACGACTAATAGCTAAATATGGCAGAAATGATGCTGTAAGGCATTTAAAAGAAGCTATAAAAAGTGAATCTGAAGAAATCGCATGGATTGCAATTGAATTACTTGCTGAGATAAACGAGAGTGAGGTTTTTAATTTGCTAAATGATAAATCTCAGAAAATACGCAGATTTGCTGCAGAGGTGTTAGGCAAACAAGCTGGTAAAGAAGCTATTCCCGCGCTTCTAAGGTTATTAATTGATAATTCTCCAGAAGTTAGAAAGGCAGCTTTCAAAACGATAGAACAGATAATTAAAAGAGAAAGCGTTGAATTAGCAAAATTTATTATTAATAAACTGGATGAAGTCTATGAAAATGCCATTATAACGTTAACAAAACTATTCAACTATCTCAAGGCACATTCAAAATTATCCATAACTTTAATATCTCTATTTGTGTTCATAAGAATTATCCGGAGAGACAATAAAACGAAAATTGATAATTCCTCTTCTTCATTGAAACGAGCATTAAAAAGAAATTTAATTAAAATATTCTCAATTTATATTCTTTTAAATAGTTTTATACTTTCACTTAATTCGTTTGGTATCGTTTCATATAATATTAATTCAATATATAGCCCAGTCTGCCATGCAAGAGAGTGGGATGATGGATCTGAATCCGTGGAAATAGACAAACAGGAACTAAAAAGAATTGGGAAATTAATTAATAATTTATGTGTGGGAGATGAAGAAGAAAAGCAAAAGGCAATGAATTCTTTAATAGAAATAGGTACTCCTGCCGTGGCGCCATTAATGGCTGCCTATGGAGAAAGATTATACTTTGAAAAAATAGACATTGACTACACTTTACTAATATTAGATACCGTCTTTTCACCTATCACTTTATCATTTAATTTGTTAGGGAGAATTCTAAATGAAAGCGAAAAGGAAAGAATGGAAGTAATTAGCGAAGGCACATTTAATAAGATTGAAGTTCCAATTTATATCAAGCCTTATATAATTAAAATATTTTCTAAAATTGATACGAAAGAATCCACAGATGCATTAATTACAATTTTTAAGAATGCTAATAATGGTGAAAATAAGGATTTATTAATGGAGGCACTTATTTCAAGAGACATCAATTTAATTACACTTAAACAAAATAATCCGGATAAGAAAAATTTAATAAGTAAAACAGATAATAATTTTAGCCAGCAGATTCGTTCTGCGCTAGATACAAATGGCTATTATAAACTAATTGGTTCAGAAGGAAAGGTTAATGCAATTTCCTTAAGTCCTAATGATAGGATATTAGCCTCAGGAGATAATGACTCAATTGATGTTTGGGATTTAGAAACCGGGAATTTAGTAAATAGATTTGCTAATAAACAGTACGTAAGAGCCTTGGTCTTTGATCCAAATGGGAAATTTATTGCCTCGGTCGCAAACCAGGTTTGGAGCAATGATATAGAATTATTAGATTCTGCTACAGGAGAAGTAGTTTGGGTTCTTAAGAAACACAGTGGAGATGTTAAATCAATAGCACTCAACAATAATGGCAAAATTCTTGCTTCAACAAGTGAGGACGATTCAATTAATATATGCTACCTTGAATCGAAAGAGTGTTTTATGAGCAAGGTCGGAGTTCACAAAATTAGCATGGGGCCAGCAGTATTTAATCCTTTAGGACAAATTATTGCGATAGGAATAGGCGGATCAATAAAATTGTTTAATTATTACACCGGAATAATAGAAACTTTGGGAAGTCCTGAATCAGAGAATATTAATTATTTAGCATTCACACTTGATGGTAACATGATTATTGCAGTAGGAAATTATGGTTTTATCAGAGTATGGGATCTTAATACTAGACAAATATTTAAAGAGGTCAAAAAATTTAATTCGGCAATCAAGTCAGCTGTCCTTAGCCATGACAGAAAAATTTTGGCGATAGCTTCCTGGCATTCTTCAGAAATTATCCTTTTTGATTTAGAAAATGAAGAATTAATCACTAAATTAATTGGCCATGAAGATCAGGTTAACTCTTTGGTTTTTAGTAGTGATGACACCACCCTTATTTCTGGCAGTGATGATAAAATTATTATATTATGGAAACTTGCCAAGATTTTACAAAATCAGAAAGAGACTCAAGAGAAAGCTAGATTAGAGGCGCAGAGAGAGGAAGAAATTAGGAGGGAGAACGATGAGGAACGTAAAATAAAGGAATCAGAAGAAAAAGCTAAGGCTTTGGAAGAATTACGATCAAGAATTAAAAAAGAAGCAGATGAAAAGGTAAGAGTAGAAGAAGAACGCAGGGTCAAGGAACAACAGGAAACCACCAGGAGGCTTGAAGAAGAACGCAGGGCCAAGGAACAAGAGGAAACCAATAGGAAACTAGAAGAAAAACGTAAAGCCAAAGAGATGGAGGGAAGTCAGAAGAAGATAAGAGAAGAAGAAATAATAGAAACCAATAAGAAGGGAGAAGAAGAACGCAAGCCCGAGGAACAATCAAGGGCTAACAAAGAATCTGGAAAATCAAAGAGCCCCAAAGAAGAAAGCAAAAAAGAATCTGAGAAAAAGGACAGTGTGTTTAAACAAATGCTAGACAAAGCAAAAGAATATTTATTAAAACCTGAACAAGAAAATGATAAGAATAATCCAGATCAAGAAAGCCGGGTTAGAAGATACTTTTTAAGCAGAAATAACATTGATTCGAATAGCGCAAGTTCTGCTTTGGGCCCATTAAGCATAGCTGGCATTAACGTTACGTCATTTGTTGAATTTTCATTGCTTCTTGGTTTTTACATTATACCCGTAAGTCTTGCAAAGAAATATTTTGATAGCAGAAAGAAGGATGCAAGATCATTAAAGCTTTTCGACCTATTGGTTGCCTCGATATTAATCTATATTTTGAATACTGCTTTATCTAGTCTCACTAACGTAAATAGCTTATCAGATATTAGTCTAGCAATTGCAAGAGATCTTTTTATATCGCCAATTAAATGGACCAATTTGATAGTAATGCTTTTTTCATCAACATTAATATGTATATTTAATGCTGTCGTAGCATTGTTTGGATTCTTTATATCAAGATTAATTAAAGGAAAAGGAATTGCAAAGGTTGATTCGGTAACAGAAATCAATAATCTTATAACCGTATCTGATTCTAATGTTTTGTCTTTAATTGGATATTTATATAATGAGATAGGTTTTAGAAGAAAAGCAATTTCATATTACGAAAAGGCTGCGAAAATTAATCCAGAAAATAGCATAGCACACAATAATCTCGGCTTATTATATTACTTAAGAGGTGAGTATGATAAAGCTATAAATTGCTATAATCAATCTTTGAAGATAAATTATAGCGACCCAGTCTTTCATTTAAATTTAGCTAGGGCGCAATATAGAAATGGCTTTTTAGAGGAAGCAATAGGTTCATTTAAAAATGTAATCAAATTAGATTATGATGATGAAGAATCTATAAAACAGGAACTTAGTTGTGTCGAAAATGAATTAAAGATCAAACTTGAACTCAACAGCATAGAAGATGGCCAAGGAACTAGCTCCTCGAGCGTGTCTGTAAATACTTTGGATTGGGAAAATGCGAAGATCTGCCCTTGGGAGGAGTTGGTATATTCTATAGAAAGCGATCCTATGCCAAAGACAAGAGAGCAAAAAGTTTACTTTCAGAATAGTATTGATGTAAGACGGGCATTCCTAGAGGATTTACAAAAATTTGAATACTTTGATTTTTATAGCTTTAAGGAAGGGATGTTAAAGCTTCACAAAATTATGTTTTTAGGAAAGAGCAAAGACAATATATATATGCCATCAAGGAATATGAACGCTCCTTGTGTGTTAGAAGCAATGAATATGGCTGGGAGGCTTGATCCGGAAAGAGGCGATGATTGCATTTATCAGCTTAAAGAAATGTGGATTGCGTTTATTAATTTCAGAGAAATGGATTCAAGGAGATTTGAAGCTATATCATCAATAGAAGCCATAGGAGAATTTTATTATACCTCGATGCACGACTATTTATTCCCAAGAGTAAATAATTCGCTATTCATGAATTTAATAAACGTAATGCTTCGTTTAAATGGCCTAAATGGCGTAGCTCACGGTAATCTTGACAGAGATACCCTTAATAATATTTCAAGTAAATTCACAGTTTCAGAATTATTTAAGATGACGAAAGCCTCAAATCCTTCTTTATTTGTCGAAGAGAGAGCGCTTATGAGTGTAAGTTCAACTTTAAGTTCTTGGGATAGGGAAAAGGCAAAGATTTGCCCATGGCGAGATATGGTAGAGGATGAAATACGAAGTAGTTCACCTATAGAGCAGCAAATTGTATTAAAAAAGGCCTTTTACAAGGATAGCCCAAAGGCGCTATTTTATTTTCTAGAGACGGTAAAGATTAATTTAGAATTGATTGATACCTACACCCGCAGGAAGCAAGGTTATGTTTTTGAAGATATCAACGTAAAGCTTCAAGCATTAATAAGCAAGATTGATAATGCATCGTATCCGAGATTTATGCAAGATGCACAATATAGGTCGCTGGGCAGGGATAAGCTGATTGAGGCAATTGATTGGATAAATAAAAGAAAAGAACCAAATGCATGCGCACTCTTAGTTAGCGCAGCCAGTGATTTTCTAAAGGAACACATTGAATTATCAAGAATGAGCGCAAGAACCTGGATGAAGAGAAAGCTAATTATCATTGATAGAGAAAATAATAAATTCTGGGTATGGCAAGGCAGGCAGCAAAGATACAGACTTAGTGAGACTGATTCAGTCTTGCTTAGGTTCCCGGGATACCAGGATTATAGTTTTTCATGGACTGCTTTTAGGGCCATTAATCATCAGGCTGGTGGCGGGCTCATAGAATTAGAGGAGCTAAGAGAAACCTATAGGATAATCAATAAGATTTACAGAAACTTAGACCAAGAGATAAATAGGCTAACTGAAAGCCAGAAGAAAGACCGTATACAGCCGCAGCTGTCAGATATTGAAATTAAAGATATGCAAAGCAAATTAGCTGAAATTCGTAGTAGCCTTGATAGGAAAATCTTGGGCATCAAGGATATCATTCGTTTATCCTTAGATTTAGTTATAGGCCTAAATGAAATTAAACAATTTAGAGCAAGCCGCAATATTCTAGGCGTAACATTAGACTTTGTGAAGATGAGGGGAGAGTCGGTAAAGCATATAGTAAATAATATACAGAGAGAAAAGGGAAGATTAGACCAGCTAAGAGAGGCTGTTACTAATAGGAATAATGATTTTGCCAAGCGAATCAGCGATATTTTAAATGTATTGGCAAAGCCTAAGAAGATAGATTTAGCATATGGCATGGCCGCCGGCTTATTAAAGAAAAAAGAATTTCAAATCTGGTTTAATGAGCCTGAATTTTGGACAATGAAAGATACCCTGCGCTATACAATTGGGCTGTTCCAGAGAAACGAAAAAGCAAAGATTTGGCAAATCCTAAGAATTATAAGGAAAAAGATTGATTATGCGAAGATTTTAGATAAATTTATGCAAAAATATTGGGATTATTACGTAGATAGAAATCTCAAAAAGGATATTATTAGTCAAGAAGAGGCATTTAATACAATTTTTGAGCAATTTATTAAAGATAGAAATATTAATAAAGGCTCACCTGAAGAAAGCAAGCTCTGGACTATTCTTTATCGCGCTGCATTCATTTCTTTAGAAACACAAGACCCACAAGATAAAGATAAAAACATTATAGATCCCCTCTTTGAAGCAGTTTCCAGCCTAATAGATATCAAAGAAACCTCTCAATTTAGCCTACTCTCTCTTAAATTCCGCAAAGATAATAAGGCCACCTTTGAATTTCTTGAAGATTTCCAAGACACAGAAAACAAAACGAATTTCTATAAACTCTTAGAAGAAGAACAGGATAGGGTATTAGAATTCTTGACCCTACGCTGGGAGCTTAGTAATGAGCAAATGAAGAAGCTTAGAATAGCAAATAAGCCGCAAATCTTAGAATCAAGTTCGCCTATCGGCAAAGATAATCTTAGTAGTTCTTCATTGAATAAAGGTTTAGATCAAGATAATCCAGACCAAGCTAAAAAGACAAGAATAGAAATAAAAGGTAAGGCAAATGATACCTATATAGTAATCCTGCCAGGCCCTAATACAGCCATATTAGATTTTGATGTAACAGAAGACAGGTTCCACCGTATTGCTTACCAGTTATTTCATAGTGATTCTCCGGAAGAAATTAAGGACATAGTAGTTGACAGAGAAAGAAAGTTCGTAAGTGAGACATTGGATGAGTATCTTGAGTCTAAAAAGGTTATTTTTAAAGATAATAAATTAATGCTTAAAGTGTTAGTAGACTTAATAAATGAACTTAAAGAGAAAACAATCGCACAGATTAATAAAGATGTAAACCGGGATGGCGCAGATATATTCCTTAGAGTATGTAAAGAGGTTGAAGAAAAACTGGATATCTATGCTTCGTTAATACAAGAGATAGCCAAGGATGTTCACTATTCACTGCTTGAGCGCTATAACTTAGGTGAACTTAAGGCCATCATATCGGAAGAAGAAAGAAATTATCTAGTCCAAAAGGAAGAATTGCGTTTACTGATAGCGATGTCTTTGGCAGAAAGGTTTTTAGAGAAGATAATGCCTTTTGACTACAGAAAAGACCTTCAGATAAGTAGTGTTCGAGAGATTGTACTTGATGCTCTTCAAGAAAAATTAATACGCAGCGAATTTATTATAAGGCAGAGGACTTCAGAAATTATCAATGCACAGAATGTCAGCGAAAAGACTCGCTATGACAGGATGGGGCTTGCAGCAAAGTTAATTAAATTACTTAAACGTGACTATAATCATATTTCAAAAGCTAAACTTAAAGAAGCAAAAAGAATGTTTAATAAGAAGTCTCAAGAAGTTGGTTTAAATAAAAATATTAAAAATAAGATATGCCAAATTTGGGATGGGTTATTAAAGACAGATGATTTGTACATCCATAAGTTAGAAAAACTATTCTATAAGGATTTCTTCCCAATTTATGATGGCGCAGAGGAGAAAGAAAAGAAAGATATTATTCAATGCGTAACAGCCCTTATGATGCCAATTCGTTCTTTAGAAAAAGAAGTAGGTATAGCTATTTCTGACCGCGCAGAAGAAGGAAAAGCCCCAGAGATTATTGCAATAGTAAGAGGCGCAGAAGATTATGGATCAATTGCCGAATTAAGACATAAATTAGATATGCAGAATGCAAGGCTCATTGCAGTCTTAACTCCTGATAATATATCTCCTGTAATACATTGGCCAATTTTATTATCCGCTGAAGATATCCCGGTATTCATAAGCCAAGAAGTTGAACAAATAAAGTTAGATGACAGGGTTATTTTAGATAATACCTTGCCTGCACTTATAATCAATCCTACCGTTGAAGACGAAAATTGGTATTCTGAATATAAGAATGTAATACAGAGATTTTCTGAGCAGGCTGAAGAAAATAAAAACAAGCCAGTCTTTCCAAAAGACAAAAAAGACTTATTGCTAAATTTCTTAGCTAATGTTGATGACCCATTTGAGGTTAGCCAGGCCAATTGTAATATTGGTCTCTATAGGACAGAACAGGAATATTTAAATAAGACTGGAGTATTAACTAAAGAAGAGTTAAAGGGCGAATTTAAATACTTAAGTGATTACAGCACAATAAAGTCTGTGTTTATTCGTCTTCCCGACCGTTCCGGTGACAGAGATGATGAGCATCACTATTATTTACTTAGGAGTAGCCAAAATCTTTACGGGATAAACTGGCTTCTTTATGACAAAGAAGATGGCAGGCCTACTGCTAAAGTTATGATTGAGGCTCTGTTGGAGCTGTATTCAGAAGGCCTTAAAAAGATTTCAATAATGTTTCCATGGGTAGCCACTAAAAATGATGCAAATGCTGCAATAGCGTTAGTTAATGAGGTAAAACAAGAATTAATAAGTCAAGGGATAAACCCCAGTGAGATTAATGACATAAAGATTGGTTTTATGATTGAGAATTTAGAGGCAGTAGAAAACATTGATTATATATTTGATCTTGGAGATTTCTTCTCTATTGGTTCAAATGACCTTATATCTTGTATTCTTGGGACTGCGCGAAAGGAAGCAGGGATGGCAGAATATTTCTACTCAAGACTGCATCCAGAGGTCTTAAGGGTGATTAAGAGAATCTTTGTTGCGATACAAAAGAAGAACGAACATTTGCCAAAGGAAAAAAGGAAAATTATGGAGATTTGCGGTGCTGATGCAGGAAATTTTTGTTTTAATCTCTTTTTACTGCACCTGGATAATGATGAGCAGACTATTTATAGAAGTATAGCTGGTATAAAACGCAATTTGGTTAAAGAATTT
Source organism: Candidatus Omnitrophota bacterium (assembly GCA_041309125.1). GTDB lineage: Bacteria > Omnitrophota > Gorgyraeia > Gygaellales > Gygaellaceae > JBFZAD01. The sequence continues at coordinate 4,725 of JBFZAD010000232.1, read as the reverse complement.
CTAAGACATGCTTCAAAGGCCAAAGTTGATGCTCTTTTTGAGAATTTCGAACAAATGGATGAAAAGACCCTAAATGAAAAATGTGAAGAATTATCAAGTGAAATACTGAATATTATTAGCTCATCTTCTCCTGTTATTGCTAATTTAGCCTGCTGGGAGGGCATTTTGTCAGTAAATGAAGGTTTGTCAAACCTCTTCCGTGGCTGGTGGGGAACGAACCTCTATTGCGACTCCTCCCGGCAGGCCGCTTCTGAAGATTCATCATCACCGCTTAAGAATGGCTATTCACAAATAAGAAAGACCCTTCTAAATGAACTTGGTAATGTCGTAGATTCTATTTCGGAATATACAATATTTTCCTTCTCGACAGAATCCGGTTTTGGCAATGATTTATTAAATGCCCTATTTAATTGCCTGCTAGAGCGGGGTTACGATAAGATACGGGCCCGTGATATGGTTTGTGAGTTTGCAAAACTTCAGATGGCAGGAGGCCTAGGGAGCTTCAAGCCAGACTTAGTTAATAGCTGGTATGAGATATTGAATAAGATGAGAGGATTGGAGTTTGCGAAAACACATCTTGCATCATTCAATATCTTTTATAGTAAGGAGATTAAAGGAGAAGAGTGGATTACAATTGATCAAGATGTTATCAAATGCGCTCTGGGACTATTGGGTTTACCTTTAGCAAAATATAAGATAGCTATAGATCACGAATACGCAGGTAAATTTTTAAAGGAAGTTGAAGTCGCTATTTACAGCAATCCTTTATCTGAAGCTACCGAATATTGGCTGTATTGCCCGGAGATTTTCTATGCAATTTATCCTGATAACGATGACTATAGGGCAATCCAGGCCAAGGTTTTCAGAAAGGCGTCTCTTAAGTTTATTACTGAATTATATGAAAATAAGAAAATTACAGATAAACTTATCTTCTCAACAAGCGAAACAAGCACAACCTTGGTATTTCCTAAATCTTGCGATGATGAATTCAAAAATCACAGGGCATTTAAGAATGTCTTAGGTCATAGCTATAATCATACAATTGTTCCTGCAGGGGTTCGTAATTACAATTCTCATATGTTTGAGTATCTACAAATAGCTCAAGAATATAGAGCGCAGATAGTAGAAGGCGGCATAATCAATTTGGTTAGACTTACAGGGATAGTAGCTGATTTTATCACAGGTTGTTCAAAGTTGCATACTAAAATATTACGCGATCCTAAAGAAGGAATCTTTAGGGAATTTAGAGAAAAGGTTGTAGAAGAAGTTTATTTGTTCGGAAATAGCGAAGGCTCCAGAATTGATAGGTGGCAGGGCAAAGAAATAAAGCTATTAATAAGAAAATATCTTAAAAAATACAATATAGATCCTAACGGACTTTTCTATTCTTATGATCTTTTTGAAATACTGGACGCAAACCCCCAAGAGAAAAAAGAATTTATCAAAGAGTTTCTTGCTGTAAAGTCTATGCAGATTTCAGCCTTTTTATTAAATTTAACAGGCGGTTTCTTTGGAAGCCTCATTCCAAATGAATTACTTGCAAATATAAAACAAGAGCTTATTTTCACAATGGTGCGCAGATTAGTTGACTATAAATGTGCTGACTGGCTGCTAGATGTTTTGGAAAATGAGGCCTACAGAAATATAATTACAAATGAGGATATTGCAATAATTTTTGGCGGCAGGAAATTTGGTGACTTTGGCAGGCGGGTAGAGGACAGATATTCATGGTTAATAAGAGCCAACAAGGAGCTTGCATCTCATCTTGGGTTTGTAGGTAATCATAATACCTATACTTCATGGCTTATTCAACAGGGCACTATGTTTGCCATGATGCTGTCTTGGCGTTTAATGGAGGCAGGGCCAACCAGTCCTACAAATGCCATGCAAAATGGCGCTATTCCATTTACCGTCTTAGATGGCGTAATGATCGAAAGATTAGGCACTCTAAATATACTTACTGACGGTAGAATAATTAGCGATGTGGGTTTCGTTGTTTTATACGAAGATAGGCCTATTAATGGCAATATCTATCCAGACAAAGAATCATTTATCAGGGAGATAATAGCTGCAGTAGCCTGCCATAGAAATAGAGCAGATTATGAACAAAGAGTTTATAATTCATTAAAGATAGGCATGACCCTTGGTGATGAGAATATGCAGGCAGCGGGGCTTTTGCGCCTATTTTCGCAGTTTGCAAAGAAAATATCTAGCTCTTCTTTAGCTAGTTTCTCTAATAAAGAATATAAGGATTATTCAAATAGCTTAGTGTTGCGGCAGGTGGTTAGCATATATCTACTTCACCTTCCGTGGCTGGTGGGGAGTGGAACACCTGCCGCAACCGTTGTTGCCTATTGTAGTTCACCAGTAAAGGTTGCAAAGAAGAGAGGCTCAAAGGAAAGGAAGTCTAATGTTGCAAAAGGCGCCAGTGGAAGAAATGCTATAAGCCAGAAAGAACAAGGACTCCAAAAAGACATTTCCGAGGTTATAAGATTGATAATAATCAGCGGTAACAATAGAGAAAAGATGGCTATTCAGTTTAAATTAAGCAAAAAGGCGCTTAACAGAATTATAGATGAATTTGCGAAGAAGGATGATTTTTCAAAAAATCTTATTACTACTCTTGAAGATTTATTTGTCTGGATGAATCTGTATGAAGAATACAAGGAAGAGCCTTCAGAGGAGCTATCTAGGAGCTTATACGATGATATCAGGGAATTAGTTGAGTTAGAGGCAGGACTCGTCAGGATTTCATTTGAAATAGAAAAAAGGTATCCTAAGGTATACAGTACAGTTATGAAGCTAATAACGAAAGTTGATAGCGCACAAAAGCATATCAGAAAATGCAGAAAACATGGCGGGAAGGCTTTGCTATCAGAAAAAGATGAGGATTATCTAAGAAATCATAAATTGCCGTATCGTAAATTGCCGCCGCTTAAAGAAACCGATGACCCCAGGCCTTCAATAAAAGGAAAAACTCCAGCGGAAATATTACGCAAAGCTGCAGATTTTGAAGATTCTAAAGATTCTGGAGAAGAAGATCCAGATGTCAAAACTCTCGAAGAAGAGCGTAAGTCAAATTCGCCATTGAGCTTGAAGAGAAGAATTGCTTTATTTACTTTGTTGTTATCTCTGGTTAGTCCTTTCAGATCTGTGCCAGGATTAGGCAATAATGGTTCTGTTAGCAATTCTTATGCGCAGACAGAAATTACTGCTCAACTACCTGGCTTTCCAGTTGAAGTTAATCCTTATTCAGAAGAAGGTACGCTTACAGCTGATCCTATTGTTGTGGATTGGGATGATAGCGGCAATAAGGTAATTATTGGAGGGGATAATGCAGGGCTATTTGTTATTGATAGCCAAGGCAACAAGAGAACTCCTCAAAAGCTTTCAGAAAAGATACCCGGTAATCTTATTAAGCTTAATGAAGCTGTTTATACCTCACCTTCTGCAGGTAGCATATTCCCCGCAGGAGAGTTTGGAATAGTGGCCTTGGTTGAGAATCGGTTTTTAGTTGCCTACAGAAAGGATTTAACCATAGGTGGTGTATATCAATTTGGGGATTTTTATGACGGCAAAGAGCATTTGAACTACGCAATTAATCCGCGTTCAATTACACCGGCAGTTATAGCTGATATAGATAATGACGGGCAAGAGGAAATTGTTATAGGCACGCCTCTTATTATTACAGATGACGGTACGCTTCTTTATAAAGTACTTGCCTTTAAGATGACTGATGGGGGCTTGGAGCTTCTTTGGGAGTATGACCCAAAAGACGAAGTCACTGGTTTGGCAGTGGCTAGACTTTGGGGAGCTTATCCATCAATAATAGTTACAACCAGAGGATTTAATAGTTGGACAAGGCCAGCAGTTATCTTAACTCATAAAGGAATATTAAGATCAGTGCTTTTACGTAACTCAAAAGATGAGCGTTTCTATAAAGTTGCTGTGACGGATTTCGATAACGACAAGAAGAAAGACATACTTATTTTTAGCGAAATTGGAGAAGACTTTTCTTATCAAGGCGTTCTTAGGATATTTAGAAATATCGGTATCGGCGGGATTTTTATTCTACAAACAGAAAGAGTTTTAGATGAAAACTTCCCGCCTATGAACATTAAAGCATTTTCTGGTATATCTATTGCAGATGTTAATGGTGATGGGAATGTAGATATTCTTGTTGGGTCGGAACGCAATGTGTATGCTATCGGGGCAGATGGAAGCGATTTGACAGGGTTCCCAAGATCCGTTGAATATCCTGTCAGAACCGAAATCCTAACGCAGCAAGGTGAAAACGGAAAAATTATACTAGATGCAGGATATTATTCAAATGTTAAAAAAAGGAATGACTCTGGTGATGTCACAGCTACTTTTGTTGTGCCAGGCGGCACGAGGTCAGCATCTGTAACAGCTGATCTGGATAATGATTCAGAGAGTGAAGTTATTGCAGTCGGAAATGATGGCCAGGTTAATGCGTTTAGATTAGAGGAAGTTTCTATTCTATCAGCTACAGACTGGACCATGGTAGGCCATGACGATGGGCATTCTGATGTTTCATATCAGAATAAAGGACCAATTATATCTGAGCCATATAACTTTTCTAATATCATCGCAGTTGTTTATGGTTATGACCCTGATTCTTTTGGTTTAGGCAGGACTATGCTTGAATATTCATGGGGGGTTGATGATAAATGGACAGATTGGAGCAGGCTTAATTTCGTGGCA
>JBFZAD010000231.1:0-12242 GCA_041309125.1 Candidatus Omnitrophota bacterium | reverse complement strand
TAGATAGGTGGCTGCCTTTAAATTTTTAGGCGAAATAAATAGATTGAAAACTGAACGCCTTTTATCCGACCAGATTGTTTTATGAAAGCCCTTGCCTCTAAGCATATCAATTTGCCTGGCGTTGCTCATTATCGCATTCTCAATAAGATAGGACATTGAAATAAGCCCAAGGCTCAAATTTTGCAGAAAATACGGATTATAACCTCCCTGATATAGGGTAATATTATTGTTGTAATTAAATGCATATTCGCATATTTGGGCCTTGCCGTTAATCTCTATGCTCTGCAAGAAAAGCCATCCCTTCTCTAAAAATAGCCGTGAGGCCATTCTGTGAAAATCAGTGAACTTTGCCGATGCAAAACACCCTCTTTTACCTTTTGAGTTCCAGCGCAATTGATGCAGTTCAATAAATACATCCATATCCCTTGAAAGAGCCCCCCTGTTTGATGCAATACGAACATCTACCTTGCCCATATCAGAAAGTTTTCTTTTGAGCCTGGATAAGTGCTTCTTGGTGCGTTTACCTATACTGTTAAAGAATGCATCCCTATTTTCTGGCAAATCCAAATAATTATATCCTCCAACACTAATGGAATCTTTAAAGACATGGAATTTTTTGCTCTTGTCTAAAAATGAGATATTTTCTAATATCACTGAATTATCTTTTACGCTCTCCAGTCTAATCATATCCCACTCTTTATTGTTGCGGATTATATAATCAAAAATTATAGAGGCTGCCTCTTTTTCATGATCCCGATGAATAATAAAATCAAGGAATTCAGAAACTACCTCTTCTCCTTTACGCTCGCCGGTCCCAAGGAATTCAAGAATCTTGAGCTTGCCAAATAATTTAAGTTTTATCTCTTTCTCAACTAGTGGCGCAATTGCGACAAGTCTTGAATCTATATCCTCTACTGCCAGTATAGAAAGCTTCCTATCCTCCCCGTAAACACGCCACCAGCTAAAGAGCCACTGCCAACTCAAGAATACACAATTGCTCCTTGAATCCTTAAGAAGGCTCTCCCATGATTCTCTAAGAGATAAAAATCCACTGGTTGTATCTATCTTTTTTATGCTAAGCTTTGATTTTAATTCATCGGGCTTAGCTAGAAGTTCTTTTTCCATTTCCATTTTTTCCATTTCTAATAATTGTGCCTAAATTGTGGAGGCTATCAAAAATACCCTCTATCTTAGATACAAAAGCAGGCAATGAAAAGTTTGCTATGCCCAGCCGAGGCAGTAAAAAACGGGAAGTTGAAAACACCGAGCCATTCTTTAACGCTGTGAATGCGCAGGAAAAACCCGCATCTTTAACAACCTCGCTAAGCTCATAATTGAAATCCCCTTCGTGGCCATAAGGATAGCAAAAACTCTCAACCGGCCTTTTGATGATAGACTCAATTTTACGTTTTGATTCCAGAATTTCTTTCCTGGCCTCTTCAATTTCAACCTTGCTTAAACGCACATGTTTTTGTGTATGCGCACCAAAGCTAATGCCATGTTCAAACATCTCCCTAATCTGATATTCCTTGAGCATCCCCTCTTTGCCGATGAAATCAGTAGCAACAAAAATAGTCGCCGGGATATTATGTTTCTTTAAAATCGGGAAGGCATTTAAATAATTATCCTCGAAGCCATCGTCAAATGTAATCATTACAGAGTCTTTTTCTGGAAATGATTTTTTTTCTAAAATATCCAGAAAATCCTGTAATGAAATAATATTAAAATTCTCCTTTAGATAATTAATATGTTTTTCGAAGTTTCTCGGAGTAACGCACAAGTACCCATCGCCATTTAATGGCCTTTCCACCTTATGGTAGAATATGACCATGAGCCTTGCATTTTTACTGACCTTCCTGCGCAAAAAATCGGCCACGAAAACAATTTTGCTGTAGAAGAATACAGAGCCGATAATATTGGCGCTGAAACACTTGATGTGCTCCTGCATATTAACCAAGATAGGATTATGAACTTGTATCACTTTTTTTGCTCCAATTTATTGTAAATTTGGTTAACTTGTTCTGCCAATACATCCCAATTAAAAGTCTTTTGTATGACAGAGGCAGCCCTTTCGTTATCAAGGGCTTCTTTTTTTCTAGTCAACAAGAGCTCTTTTAGTTTTTCTCTAAGATCATCCGGATTCTTATTCTGAAATGTAAAACCAAATCCGCTTGCTGCCTCAATATTAGGCGGTATGTCGCTTACAAGTACAGTCCTTTTATAGCTAAGAGCTTCTAACAGCGATATTGAGAAGCCCTCTTCTTCTGAAGGAAGCACAAAGAGGCTTGCATTGCTGTATAACTCCTCAAGAAATCTACCTGTTTGATACCCGAGAAAGACAACTCTATCGTCTGAAATCTTTTTAAGGCGATTGACATAGCTATCTGAGAAACAAGAATCTCCGGCAATTGCAAGCTTCTTTCCCGTAGGCAGGCCATTAAATGCCTCCAGGAGATAATGAATTCCCTTTTCTGGAACAAGGCGCGCAACTGTTAATATATAATTATCCTCTTCAAGGCCGAGCTGCTTAATGCGGTTGGCCTTTCTAATAATTGGCCTTGTTATGCCATTTGGTATGTAGTGGGCCTCTCGCTTATAGTTTTTCTTGATGTATTCCTTCAGCTGTTTAGAAACAACTATCAGATCATTTGAGAATCTTACAGCCACCCACTCTCCTATCTTAAGAAAGCTTCTGGCAACTCTACCCCATTTTTTACGTTTCCAATCAAGGCTGTGGATTGTGACTACAGTCTTCACCTTAAAAAACGCCGGGATAAAGGCAAGTATTGCCGGGCCAATTGCGTGAAAATGGATTATGTCAACTTTCTTTATTATTGCATCAATAGTAGATAGAAAAGTATGAACGATATTGTCAAAGTGTTTTGTCTTTAAAGTAGGAAGCCTAACCAATCTAACATTGGAATAGAGAGAAATCCCTGCCGGCGTATAATAATTCCGGCAATACACAAGGATTTCATCGCCTTTTTCTCCAAGGCGCCAGCTGATCTCCTCAACATGTTTTTCTATGCCGCCATATTGCGCAGGTATTCCTCGCAGGCCCACCATTGCTATCTTCATATTATTTCAATCCTTCTTCTGTTTTACGAATCCCTTTAAATAGGCCATTGCCTTCAGTTGCGCAGTAAATATTATTTGGCTTATTAGGGCTTATGTTCAAATGGCTTACTCGAAGGCCCTCCATGCCATTATTTACAGGAGTCCAGCTTTTTCCTGCATCAACACTCATAAGAAGTCCTGCGCCCCTACTATAATCATGATAATTATGGTCTGACAAACCGGCATAGATAACATTTGAATCATTTGGGTCAATTGCTACTGCAGAGACAAACCTTTCATCAAGGAGCCTTTCCCAGTTTTTACCTGCGTCAATGCTTTTAAATAAACCGCCTTCTGAATAGCTGCCGCTCTCGCTGCTATAATATTCGCGGTGCGCTAAATATAGTATTTCAGGATTATTTCTATCAATCACTATGGATTGGATATCTGGAAATTCTATTGTTTGATTAACCTTCTGCCATGCAACTGCATCTATGCTTTTATACAAGCCCCCTTTTTCATTTGCCCTTTCGCCTATTGCACAATAGAGCATTCCCGGGTTGCTAGGGCACATTAAAAGCGCCCTCATATCTTTAGATGGCAGTCCTGCATTCACAGGAATCCATTTTCTCCCTGAATCGCTACTTTTAAAAACTCCCTTATCATCAACTCCAACGTAAATAGTGCGTGATTCAATTGGGCTAATTGGATCTACCACAATAAACCTGACTCTACCTTCGTTGAGGCCGTTTTTAGAACTTCCTATGACCTTCCAGTTAGTTCCTGCATTTTGGCTCTTACAAAGTTGACCCTGGTTATCCGACCACTCTCCTGTGCCTGCATACAATATATTTGCTTTGTCAGGATCGGCCACAACAACAAATGTATTATCTTTATACTCCATACCGTTTGTAACTCTTTTAAAATTTATTCCGCCGTCTTCACTAATTAGTAAGCCTAAATCATAATAGCTGACATATAGAACATCCTTTTCTCCCGGCTTTATAGTCGTTGAATAAATACAGGTTGGCTCTAAGCCACGGCTTGATGAAAGGCCCTTGCTAGACGAATTACTATAGACCTGATTCCAGGAATTACCCGCATCTTCAGTCTTAAATATATGCCCGCTTGTGCCTATATAGATAATATTTGGATTGCTATCGGATATCGCAATGGAATTAACAACAGTTGTCCACTGTGTTATCCATCCATAATCTCTAAAATGCATACGCTCTGTGCACCTTTTCCAATTAAAGCCTGAATCAATAGTCTTATATAACCCGCCGCTTACCCATGAAACATCTGCAACATAACATACATTGCTGGATTTTGGATCTGCGGCAATCGGGTAATAATTTGAAGTTGTTGAGCTGGTTATGCTATTGTCAGGTTCAGGATTTACCCCCATAAAGTGATTTAGCCCCTTATAAACCCTTTGCCAGGTCTTGCCTGCGTCAATGCTCCTGTAAACTCCGCCATTATGCACAAGGGCCTTTTTGCTGGATGTCCATACTGTAAGGTATAGGATATATTGAGGAGCCTTACCTATAGTAATAGCCCTGACATTCTTATTTGGCAGGCCTTCATTAGATTCATGCCACGTGCGGCCTGCATCCTTACTTACGTATATTCCATAATCCGTGCCAATAAAAAGCAAACTTCTGTTTGCAGGATGTATGCATATTGAATAAATTACAGCCTGCGGATGAATCTGATTCTTGAGATTAAGTAAAACCCAGGAACTTCCTGCATCGGTGCTTTTGTATATCTGGCCTCTTCCTTGTAAACCACGCAAGCCAATTCCTGCATATATAATGTTTGTATTAACCGGGTCTATTGCAAGTGTATTTACCGGTGCGCTAAAGGCTCCTTCGGAAATCTCCGGAAAACCATTACGAAGAATAATCCAATTCTTACCGCCATTTGTGCTCTTATGAACACCTCCTGGAGTTGCTAAATAAATTACATCCGGATTCTTAGGGTCAATCTTAATATCCCTGACAAAATCGTTCATGAGGCCATCGTTACTAATCTTCCAGGTTGCGCCGCCATCAATACTCTTATAAACTCCTCCTACGTCTGAACCTGAATATACGATATTTTCATCGCGTGGATCTACAGCCAGGCATTCTATCCAACCTCCTCCTCCTGGGCCGATATTCTCCCATTCAATCTGTGCATAGAGAGAATTACTCGAAGAAATGCATAATAATAAACAAAGAATAATTCTATTAATTCTTGGAAAACTGTTTTTCATAAATCTTGATGATCTTTGCTGCTGCCTGCTCTTGTGATAATTCGAGTTCAATGATTCTATCCCTTGTCTTTACCTTGCCGCTAAAATCAAGTGCCTTTCTGATCTTCTGGGCAATATCCTGAGGCTCTTTTGAGGCTATGAAACAACCTTCTAAATTGCCAATCATATGCCTTACGTCTCCGACATCCACAGATACTATTGGCATATTAACTGCCATTGCCTCTTTGATAACCATAGGGGAGGCCTCATAATCAGAGGTTAAGAGGCAGCAATCGCTTGCATTGTAATATACGGGCATAAGCTCATAATCAATTGAATTACCCGAGACTAAAACAACATTATAGTTATAGCCGTTCTTAAGAATCGTGTGGGCCTTTTGCGCTATATCAAACCTCTTTTCGGGCCGCGTGTTATCGCTTGGAAAAAATAGCATCTTGGCATTGTTAGGAATATTTAATCTCTTTCTGCATTCCTGGCGGGAAAGAGGTTTAAAGAGCCCGAGATTCACGCCATTGGGGATTACAGAATATTTTTCCTCGGGCAAGCCATTAACCAGATTCTTGTTAACTGTGATAATAAAATTTGTTCTCTGGATGGCAAAATTTTTAATAAATTTAATATATTTTATACGCTTTATTAAATCTATCTCGTAATCTATTTTGCCGTTATGAAATATTTCTCCTTCATGCAAGCTCATGACAAGAGGGATCTTTTTCCTGATGAGCCTTAAGGCAAATATTGCTAATATCCCGCAGTAGGTATGGTGGCAGTGGATAACATCATATTCGTTATTAGATAATAACCTCGCTAAATCCGGTAATGCGTAAAAATAGTTCAACCTGTTTTCCCTGCCATTGATAAAGAAAACCTTTGTATCAACTTTCAACTTCTCTAGACAATCAACCTCCTCCTTAACAACCATTCCATAGTATGAGAGGTTTTTGTTTGGATACATGTTTGTTACTATAAGAGTTTTCATAATCAAAATCCTGTTATGGTTAGCCTATTCTCCGCCTTAATTAGATTGAATGTAACCGCAGCCAGGGTCCAAAAATATATCTGCACTACCGTTGCGCGCAGCAAGTTGTCGCACATTGAAATAAAAAGATACGCCATGCAAATTGATATAAACCCAAGCGCAACTGCCTTGAAATACGAAGTCCTAAGCCTTTTATATACATTTAACGACTCTTTTATTAGAGAGAAAAATAATACTAGATATATGCCTAATCCGAATATGCCCGTCTCAAGTGCAAGCCTTAGATAATCATTGTGCGCCTGCGCATAGTAACCAAGCGACAAAAAAGAAAGATTATAAAAGCTTCCCAGGCCATGCCCAAAAAACGGCTTTGAGAAAAAATGCTCTACCGTCTCTCTCCACAAATGCATCCTCCATGAAAATGAGCCCAGCTCTCTTGAGGATGGGTCCAGGAGATCATTAATTCTTTGAGAAACAACCGGCAGAAAGGTTGAAATAACAACAATGACAATGATTAAGCCTATGAATATCTTTCTATATCTAAAGCCGGCCATTATAAGCATAGCGCATATAAGGGCTATCCAGGCTCCGCGGGTATATGTAAATAAAAGCGAGGAACACATCAAGCTGCACAATATACCTAGATAAATCTTTTTTAACTTTGTCTTTGATTCAAGAAAAAGCACAAAGCACAAAATAAAAACAGTAACCAGATAAAATGCGTACATGTTCGGATGCGTGAATGTTGAAAAGGTCCTTAAGAAACCGGTGTTATAGATATATTCTGTAATCTCTAAAGCTCCCTTGCCTGTTGCCACCTGCTGTAATCCAACAGCAATAGGTATTATTGAAGATAAAACAACCGCATATAAAAGCCGCCTGATATCTTCCTTTGTAACAAAAAGGTTATGAATGAGCACGTAGAGAAAAAATAGGCTCAAAAGCCTCATCCAGTCAGAAATGCCCTCTATCTTATACGCGGAGTTAGCTGCAGCTATAAGGCTCACTAACAAAAATGCACAAAACAAACCTGCATAAGGGGCCTTGAACGGATTGATCTTATTGCTTAAAATATACACAAGAGAAAGGCCTATCAGCATAATTGATGTAAACGCTGCTAAATTAAGGCTGCTTGACATCTGTAATTGTATATCGGTATTCGCCTTAAAATAATCCATAAGAGGCCTTAAGAAAATAAATAGCATAAGGGCAATCTTTGTTTTTGAAAAAAATAGCATGCAGAAAATAATAAAGAATTCACCGGCCAAAATATACTGCGGAGAGATATCCCTGTAAAAATAAATACTGCACAGAAACATCTGCATAAGAATTAGAGAAAATGAGAATAGTTTGGAAATACTATTAGTAAACATAGTTCAATTAGTCAAGCCGGCTAAATTAACCTTTACCTGCTGTAATTTTATTACAATGAATCCTCTTAAAAGATGCACTTCCTCCAACTTAAAGACTAACCCAAATATAATGAAGCTCACAACACCTACCAAGCCTTCATGCGCAAGAAAGATTATCTTATCGAAAAATAGCTCCAGGTTTAACCCTCGCAAAAACCATTGCCCATAAAGCCAGACTGCAAGCCCGGCTGCCGATGAAACAGCCAGAAGCTTAATGAAAAACTCCATAAACTCTTTTGTTTTGTAAAACAATATCTTTTTATTCAAGAGAACAAATAGAAATACAAAGTTGGCAATTGCCGACAAGGATGTTGCCATTGCAAGGCCCTTGTGCTCGTATCTACCTACCAGGAATATATTGGCTATGATGTGAACGATAATTGCACCCAGTGCAGTGAGCGCAGGTATAGAGTATTTATGCATTGCATACCATGCGCGCACTAAGATAAATGCGCCTGCGTGCGCAAAAAGTCCGATTGAATAGAAAAGCAGGCATTCGCTTGTTACAAGGGCTGCCTTTGCATCAAAAAGCCCCCTTTTAAATAACAGGCTTATAACCGGTTCGCGCAGTATGCCAAGCATAATAGAGATAGGCATAATAACAACAATGCCCAATCTAACTGTTTTTCGTAAGATAGCGATAAAATCTTTTTTATCCGTTAAAGATGCCTTTTGAGAGAAATCCGGGAATACCGCGCTTCCTATTGCAAAACTTATAATATAAAATGATGCGGCAATTATTTTATCTGCAAAATTAAGCGAGGCAATTGTTCCTGCCGCAAGAAAGCCGCCAAAATATCTATCAATGATGAGATTGATGATAAAACAGCCGTTTGAGGCTATTGTAAATAAAACAAAGGATGCAAATTGTTTAACTGCCGGATCAAAGATATCAAAGCTAAACTTGTAGTAACTTTTTAGCTTTGCGATTAATACTGCTGATTGAACAAAAAATCTTATTATGTGTCCGGATAATATACCTACGGCAAGGGCTGCTACGCCTATTCTTTGCGAGAGGGCAATTGCGCCTATGATAATACCGATATTAGGCAATAGATCCAATACCGCAGGATAGGTAAAATGCCTGTAAGAATTAAGTATTGCCGTAGAAAGACTGATCGGCACAATAACCAGTATAGTAGGGACTAAAATCCTTGATAATCCGATAACCTCTCTTATTGAATTTTTGTCAAGGCCTGCTGATATTGCCCTGGCAAGACCAGATGCAAGTAGAAAATAGATAACTCCAAGAAGAATAAAAAAGGCAGAGAATATGTTAATAATATTTGAAGCGGACTTCCATGCATTCCTTTCTCCCTGAAGAGTGAGATTTTTTGTAAAGAGCGGCACAAATGAAACAACAAAAGAATCTGATACCATTATGAATAATGATACCGGGATCAGCGCGATTAGAAATGTATCAACGGCCCTGCTTGCGCCAAATTTATTGGCAATTATTATCTCCCTGCCAAAGGCAAGCAGATGAGAAATAATCCCTGATGCAAGAAGTATCCAAAAGGCTGTGTGCGTCTTTTGAGGTCTGTTCACTAGTTTACACCGTATAATTTCTTATAAATTCCGGCCGGGATAAAAAATTGGCGCTTATTTAAAATCACTCCTAATATATTTGCATTTGCCTTAGATAAGACTGAAATGCCGTACCTTGCAGCATCGAGCCTTGTCTTATTCAGCTCAACCAACATCAATGTAGCTGCTAACTTGCCTGAAAGCATTGCGCTGTCTGAATATCTGTTTAAGGAAGGCGAATCGAATATGATAAAATCAAATTGAGAATTCAATTCGCGAAGCAAATCATTGAATTTATCCGAATCAAACAATGCCAGAGGCTCTTCAACAAGAGAATTGCCGGATGGCAATACCTTGAGATTGCTTAACCTCGTCTTCTGAAGGCATCTATTTAGCGTTGTTCCGTTTGCTAGTATATCCATGAGGCCTTGATTATTCCTCAAGCTAAGCATGGAGTGGATACATGGATGCCTTAGATTTGCATCAACCAGTACGACATTCTTACCTTTGTTGAGCATGGCTGCAATAAAGGCAAGGTTTATAGCCGCGGTTGTCTTACCTTCTGAATATAGGCTCGTTATAAGGATAGAGCTAGTAGGCATCTTCTTGATTTTGAGGCTTAAGGATAGCCAGAGCTCTTTAAATGAATTGTGAACATATAGCTCGCTGGTAGATAATGAATTATTATCAAGGTATGGAATACTACCTAAGACCTCTGTCTTGGTATATCGCTGTATACTTGAGGCGTCCTTGACGCTATCATCCATATAATCGATAAACAATGCTCCGCCTATGCCTCCTACTGAACCTATCACCAAGGCAAGCAGCAAATTTATTTTCCAGTCCGGCTTTGACGGGCTAAATGGCGTCTGGGCATGCGAAACCACCTCTATATTTTTTATATTGGAGATCTTATCTTTCTTCATAGCATCTTGTATACGCAAATCATCTGATTTTTTTACCAGCAATGAATAAATATCGCGCTTATGCTCTACATCTTGTTTTAAATTATTTAGCCTCGCTCCATTCTCTGATAGCTTTTGAATCTTTTTCTCATATTCATTAATTGTGGATACCAAAGAGCGCTCCTTGGTCTCTAAAAATGCAACTGTGGAAAAGACTAGTCTGGCTGCCTCCTGGCGAATCTTATTCCTTAGCGCCTGGACCTCCTGTTGAGCCCTTGTAACAAGCTCTCCGGTAGGCGTATATCTAATTGAAAGCGTGGCTAATTCAGACTCCTGCACAGCCAGCCTTTGCTTAAGCCCTGTCAGGTATACGTCATCCTCAATCTGCGGCATGAGGCTAACCATCTTCTCATAATCAAATTGATTGTTGTTTATATTGGAGCGTATCTCATCTTTACGCGTGCGCGTCTGGAAATATTCTGCCTGCAGAGTTGTAAGCTGCTGTGTATTAATCTTGAGCTCATCTTCTACCGAGGCAATATTTTCTTTTTTGATAAATGCCTGAAGTGACTTTTCTGCCTCATCCAATTCTTTTTTTGCCAGTTCGATTTGGCCATTTATAAACTCGTTGTTCTTTTCTAATTGCCCTCCCTGGGTGTTAAAATGCCTGTCTATATAAACTCCTGTTAACGTGGTAACAATATCGGCTGCAAGCTTAGGATCATTAACCTCTGCTTCTACTTCGATGAGATTTGTCTTACTCTGTGCAGTAACATTTACATTTTTTTCTAAATAACCTATTGCTCCTTGCTTTGAGCTGGTCATCTCAAGGCTATTTTCTTTAGACTTATTTGATCCGGCAAACAATTTAAAGATAAAACCAAAAATGCTGCGATATTTACCCAGATCCTTGCTATCCAAATCAAGCAACTCAACGGTCTTTGACAACACGGGCATGCTCTTTATTAGCCTTGCCTCTGTCTCAATCCACTCAAGCCGCTGTGTCGGCGCAAATTCAGGTGCAAGTATGGCCTTCTCGGTCATATCTAGGGATATAAGCGACGAGGCCTGGTATAAAGGGCGTGTAAAAAGCGTTCCTACAATAAATATTAAAACGGTCACGCCAAAGAAACTTATAATAAACTCCTTTCTTCTAAAGATAATCTCTACAATATCTCTCAGGCTAACCCTTCTAAATTCCCTGGTTGAATCCTGATCAGCATCAAAACGCAAATTAGTAAATGCCTTCAACAAGGATTTTACTAATCCGTTTGCATTCTTGAATTCAATGCCATTCTTTTGTGCATTCTCTCTATCAAACTTTGGATCTAAAGGTTTTTCTTCCTGATCCTGACCCTCAAACTTAACTAAACTCTTTTCATAATAATCCATTTAACTTCTCCTCTTTTTTGACTTGGTTTATGATCGGCTATTCATTCAAATCATAATAAATGCCATAATTGACCTTGTTTTTGAAGAAATCTACAAATTTATCTAACTTACCGATAAAGCTCCTTGGCACGTACACCACATCATCTGGTTGCAATTTAACATCATGGCTTTTGTCGGTTTTTTTAATCACCTTTGTTAAATTTACTCTAAATGTCTGCGGATATAAACTATCTCTTTCTCTTATAACCAAAACGCTATCTAAACATGCAGAGTCTCTATAGCCTCCTGCTTGCGTAACTGCTTCAAGAGTGCTAAGCATGCCTGTAAAGTTATATATTCCCGGCCGCATAACTTCTCCAAGAACTATAATCTTCTTACTGCCGAATTCAGTTACTATGATTGCAACCTTGGGCTCCTTGACCTCTTTTGAAATTTCTCTTGTCAGCTCCTCATCGAGCTCCTGCGGAGTCATACCCTCTGCTTTTATTTCATTGTCTACCAATGGGAAAGAGATATTGCCATCCGGCCTGACAACCAATGTCCTTGTCAATTCAGGATATCCCCATACTGAAATCTCAAGTTTATCTCCTCTGCCAATAGTGTAAACATAGCTCTGGTTTGCAAAACAAACAGCTTGAAAACAAATCGTAAACAATATTACCGCTAAAATTTTCTTCATCTTATCTCTCCTTTTTAATAGTTATAATAGTCCT
>JBFZAD010000230.1:0-4872 GCA_041309125.1 Candidatus Omnitrophota bacterium | reverse complement strand
ATGATAATACCGCCCTAATTCAAAGTGCGCGCGGACATTTTCCGGATGCAGTTCTACCGTTTTTTTGAATGTTTCTTCGGCTTGAGAGAATTTGTTTTGAGTCATATAAAGCCTGCCTAATTCCAAGTATACATTAGTATCTTCAGGATGCAGTTCTATGGCCTTCTTGAATGTTTCTTCAATTGAATCTAATTTAGCATAAGTTTCATGTACCCCGATTCCTGAAATATGCGTCGGCATTGTGCCAAGAATCTGCTTATCATCGCTAGGCGCATAAAGCCGCGTCTCTTTAGTTTTAGTCAGTATACGCAGCCAGAGTAGCCTCACCAGCTTATATGTTTTTAAAGACCTAATGAAAAGTATAGCCTTTGACGTAGTGGCTGCCTCGCAAGGGACATGCCCCCCCGGATCATTTATCCCCATCATCGCCACTACCATATCCGGATGATACAGATCTATATCGGTGTTTAGCCGTTCCAGAATAGCGGATGTTGTAGTTGCATCAAGGCCCTTATCTATTACGCTAAATTTTATGCCGACATTACGCTGATTTAGTATCTCTTCAAGAAAAGCGGGATACTGGCCCCTGGTAGTAGATTCTCCTAAGCACATAATACGATAAGCACCTTTTTGTTTGATGGCTTTTCTGTTTGTCTGTTCTTGCATAGTTATTAAAATAAACCCTCCCATTCGTAATCCTGCTTCCAGCAGCAAAAAAAATAGAACTACTCCCAGTATAATTAAGGTTATTTTCGCTTTAAATGTTGTCTCTAAATTTGCTAAGCTATTCCTTTGCATAATGCCTTATTCTTTGATTATATACTGGATACTACTAAGGAAATAAAGAATGCGCTAGCATTCTGTAGATTGGACAATATATCTTTGGTAAGCGTGATCCCACCTCCATATTAAGCTACCTGCGCGGAGTATTCAAGGGTGTTTTCGGTTAACTGCTTTTGTTCGCATTCTTTCAAGAATTCTTCCGGCGTGCGGTAAGCCCTTCGCGCGGGCCAAGCGGTCAAGCGTCCTGAACGTCCTTGCACTCCACAATCAATCCTGAATTAAAATCCAAAGCCCAACGTTTTATAGAAGGTTGCGTCTGAGATCCCGTAATAATCTGTTCTTCGGTATGTCTTTTCGCAATCTTTAAGCCCTCCTGTAGTGTTATACACCCCGAGGACTCTACTGGCAAGTGGCTCTAATTATAAAGGAAGGGTCATGAACTAGAAAAATAATTCAGTCTGAAAAACCACTCTGTCTACTTCATATTTGTTCAAAGTAGACTGATTTAAAGGGTTTTTATAAAATATAGTATTGCCTATTTTGTAGATAATCTTTGGTATACTGCGATTCCGTAATATGTCTAAATATCTCCGGCATTCTTTATTGCAAACATTTATTCGGTATACTTTCTGGTATCTTGTTTCCATGGGGCAAAAACGCGTAGTTGAGATGTTTATATATGGCGTGTATAAAGATTTTTTGAACCTAATTCCATCCAAGTTTAATCCTTGAATAAGATTATTTAATTCTAACCTTTTTACGCCAAACCTGGATAATAAATCTTGCGAGACAGAAGAATTTACATAAGACGCCTTTATCCCTGCCTGCCATTTCCTAGAAGGCGTCCGATGCACAAAGATGTCAATATTTCCATCTTTATTCTTCATCAAAAAAGGCACTTGTTTTTTTAAATTTGTTTTTACAGCGGGATCTCTTTGTTGTCTTACCAAAAGCCTTCCAAGTGAGATTTCAAATATTCCTTTATATTCCCTATTCAAACATTCTAAAATTCCCCAGTCGTTTACAATAATTTCTAGTTTTTTTATCTTTTGCCCCTTGAGCCAGTTAAAAATATTCTTTAAAATTATTAGCCCTCTCTCAGTAACAAAAGGTGTAACGATACTAAGCTCAAGATTATTTTGTTCGGTAAATTGCAGAATCTCCCTGGTTTGCTTTATTGTGGGAATAAGATTCTGGCAGAACTCTGGCCCCCAGTAAATCCTTTGATATTTACCTTTTCTAAAATATTTCAAACCATTAAGCCGATTTACGTGTAGAGCTTTTTCCATAAAGGATAATAGCAGTCGTATTGGTTACATCTTGTTTTAAAGACTTGTTTAAACAAAACGCGGCATTTTTCTTCGTAATCTAGTCTAGAAATATCATCATTATCTAAAAACTCCTGGGATTTTTTTATAAACGCGGTTGCCTTAATCTTTTCCTCGGCAGGAAGATTCCTGTCCAAAACCTTAAGGCTGGTTATCCCGATTATTTTAAAATCATAGAGTGCGCAGGCTCCGCATCCTTCAATATGCTTTTTATCCCAGAAACTAAATCTCCTGTTAACTTTAAGCTTTCTGTTCTGCATCAAAGACAATCTTTCTCTGGAAAATTCGGTACGGCAACCACCACGGGAACCACGGTTTGACGTACGCACACAACTAAAAAAATTATACTTTTTTATACCTTTGCCCTCTTGTGTCACTGTATCACTTTGCTCCTTACAATAGGTACAAAGTCCATCTTCAAAGTAACAAAGATCGTTGATAATGAACACTTCATATTCAATGGCACTGTTTAATTTAACTACTTCGCTAATCTCTTTAATAGTCATCGACCGAGGCAGGACAATACGCGTTGCACCTAAATTTTTATAAAACTCAACTGAGGCAGAATTAAAAATAACGGCGTCACAACCCATGACCACATCCTTATCGCGCAGCGTCCGTTTATCCATATTTGAAAGTAACCATGGATCAACAAGAATTACTCCATCCGCACCTGCACCTAAGACGTCTTTAATTATTTTTTGCACTATCTGATATTGTTCTTTTAAATAAAAAAAGGCATTAATTGCAACATGAACTTTAGCTTTATATTTATGGGCTATATTAATTGCTTCTTCCAAATCAGCTAATTTAGAAAAACTAGCATTAGCAGAACGTTGATTCATACAAAGATCTTTAAATTGCCTACTCCAGCTATATGGCTCCATGCCACAAAACAGTTCATCTGCTCCTGCTCGGCATAAAGGCTCAACTTCATTCTTATTTACACAAGGTGACTTAATTTTCATTTTTGCCAGGATTACTAACAATAAAGGTTTTTGCGTATTCATTGCTTTTTTTTAGGGAGTCGGCCCGGGCACGGGCAACTTTACAGAAATATTCCACCGATTTATCCAACTCTCCGGTTTCTAAATAAGAATACGCGGGGCACCACATACAAAGATTAATAATCGAGCATTTTCTGCACTTCTTTAAAAACTCTTCATTATTTGAACGCATATCAATAACCTTTAATGCAAAATTTTCCCATGCCTCTTTCAATCTCCCCTTTTTTAAATCATATACGCACTCCGGATGAGAAAGTAATGAACAAACACGAAAATATCCATCGTAGCTTACAGTAAAACTTCCTTTCCCTATTCCACAATGAAAAAGGTGATCACAGTTATAATGCTCAAATAAAGGATTAATAAGCATATTGCAGCTTTTCTCCAGTGCATTAATACGCCTAGCGTCATGTTGCTCGATGCTTACGATTTCTTCCGGGCCTAGACGCTCAGACTTTATCTCTGCGTTTCTTTGGGTATCGGCGTCAAAACGAAGATGCAAAAAAGGGTCAAAACGGAAATAGTCCTTTGTTCTTTCGCGGCAGAATTTGGCTATCGCCGGCAGCTGATGCATATTTGATAATAAAGCCATTGTCTTAAAGCGCACCTTAATTCCGTTTTCTAAGAGAAGGTTCAGGCCGCGCATGAAGGCGGCAAATGATCCTTTTACCCTGGTTACCTTTTCGTAGGTTCCCTGCGTTACTCCGTAAACCGTGACCTCAATATCACGAGGGGGATACCTATTAAAGAGTTTTATGTGCCCCTGATTAATTAAGGTTGCATTGGTAAAAACCGATACTAAAAGCCCCTTCTTCTTTAAGTAAAGATAGATCTCAAAAAAATCCTCTCTTAAAAGCGGCTCCCCGCCTGTGATCAGGCAGTAAAAAGCGCTTAATGATACAGCCTGATCAACTATTCTCTTGATTTCAGCAAAAGAAAGCTCTTTTTCTTTTGCTTCTTTGTCATTGGCCGGTAAATTTATACAGCAATGACGGCAGTTATTATTACAGCGGGCAGTCAGCTCCAAATCAAACGAGATAAGGCTTCTTTGGTTTTCCGTCCTTTCCCAAAGATTTAATTCCGAAAAAGAAAGTGATTCTACGCAAGATTCATTAATACGCTTTGCTTTCACAAGTATTTCTCTCCATTATTATGAGGCTGGAGTCCAGGTTATTCTTTGCGTTTACTATTTAAATCTATCGGCTACCTTAATATTCAAAGGAACACGTATGAAAAATTTTGCTTTTTATATTTAAATTTGAATATCAATATCTGGCTATCTTGCGATCTGTGTTTTGACAAGACATCTCTTTCTTAGACTTTAACCAATATTTTCTTTTTGATGAGCTCTTTGGTCAAATCCACGACATCATTTTCAATCTCTGTTTTCGAAGAGTCAAATTCCAGGCATAAAGAATTTACCACTTCCTTCAAACTCTTCTTACTGTCAAGTTTATCCCAGATAGCCCGTCCGAACTCATTCAGCGTAAAAATGTTATCCTCATCCCCGATCCCGGAAGTTATAGGAATAATGATAAATTCTCCCTGGACTTCTCTGGCTACAACATCTTCTGATGGAGCGTAAATTGCCTTAAGGCTGACTTTCCCTTCCATGTTAACTCCTCCTCGTAAACTTTCTTACCCTCTTGCGCCAATCATCCACTTCCCAGGGCATTTCATTATCTTTTACTAAGCCTAAAATCATAGACAACACTTGGATGCCTAAGCATCAGACAAGGTTGAAAATAACCGTA
>JBFZAD010000229.1:0-11653 GCA_041309125.1 Candidatus Omnitrophota bacterium | reverse complement strand
ATGATGAGGTAACGGGCAAGCCGTCTGACAAGAGAAGGCTGTTAGGCGATAATGCTTGGGTAGGGCTTAAGCTCCTGCATTACGCAACTAGCTCCTATTCAATTCTTAGATGGACTGCACTTCTTATGGCATATATTTTAGCTGTTTGGATTACTGGAATTAATGGCGTGCCTAGCTCATTACTTGATTCCATATTTAAGCTTATGAGAATTATTGGTAAATTTTTGCGCATAGATATAAATTTACAGCTATTTGGTTTCCAGAATATGGATAAGAATCATCCGGGTTATGGCTCTGTAACTTATGGATTGAGCGAGCAGGGTTCTAAGTATAGAAAGTCTTCTGTTGAGCACAATGCAGATGCCCTTGTATTCTTATATAACCTTGGAAAGATTACAGGAATCCGCTTCTTTATTGACAGGGCATTATTGATTGCCAAGTTTTTAATAAGAGAAATGTATAACGGAGAGTATTTCTATGCAGGGTATTATACAAGTGAGGATATTACACAGGATTGGTTCAGTAATAATTTAATATTTAAAAGAAGAGATTGGATGCCTAATATTTATAATTCAACAGAGTCACTTCAGCTTGGAGAAGATTATTTGATAGACCATACAATATACCTTGATACCCAGACCTGGACTCTTATGGCACTAAAGTTAGTTGAAGAGGAGCTAAAGGATGAAATACCCGGTTTTGACATTAATGATTACAATAATTTAGATTGGGTCAAAGAAACTTATCTAAATGAAGTAGAAATATACAGGAAGGATATAGACAAGGTTTTACAAATTAAGGGTCTGCCGTATCTGTTAAATAAGGATGAAAATTCTGCCTGGTTTGAAGGCGTGGGCCAGTATATTGTTGCAAAGTATATAATGAATAATGAAATAGATAATGAACTTATTTCAGAAATAGAAAAAGCGCAACTATCAGACGGAGGAGTGCTTACCGCGATAGGAGCTATTAAAGATAGCGGCTGGCCAAGAGATTACAGGAATAAGGGCCTGGCTGCAACTGTTTGGTATATCTGGGCAAAGACAGGGGTTAATCCGTTTAAGATTGCCTCAAGCTCAATATCCTCACAAAAAACAAATAAGGCAAAAATAGAGAAATTCTTTGAGAAAATCGGGAATATTGCAATGGTTAATAATATTGCAATTCCTATCGCATTAATAAACCTTATTATATTATCACTATACTTGTCTGGTAAGCCTCCTGTTTTTATCAGGATATTGGGCTGGGTTGGCATGATAATCTATGGAAGCCTTATGTTCAGGCATATTGTGATGAGGTTAATGAATTGGAAGCATTATTTTGATGAAAAACGTTCTCAAAAAGAGAGGCTGTCTGGATTGCTTGAAGTGCACCTTGAGAGAGTTGAATCCGCCACAAACAGATTTGACAACGGGCTTACGCCTTCTGAGGTTGCAGGCGCAGACTTTATTGGATGCGGATGGCATTCTAAATTATTTGAATTAAGTGAAAACGAGAAATTTAACAGGTGGCTTGACGAATTAGATGGTGGTTTCGTTGATAAGATAGTAGAAATTATAGAGAAAAACTCAGGCTCACCCGTCACTAGAGAAAATATCGTAGACGCAAGAAATAGATACGTTATCTTAAAGGGTAACATAAGAAGACTTATGAGAGAATGGAGTTTGGCACTTGATGAATATAATGGGGCTGTAAGTAAGGGAGATAGGATAAATGTTACTAAAGAAAAAGCAAATATTGATCAAATAATTATCCTTTCTAAATCTGAGCTGGATAGAATCACGCAAGAGCTTCGGGTAAATAATGAAGAAAAACAAAAACTTGCTCGGCAGATAAAAGAGGCATTCTTGCAGATGGAAGAAGATTTAAAGAAGTTTGGTATAAGAATCGACTATTCAAAACCAAGAATTAAAATTCTAAGAGAAAAAGATGAATTAGGAGAATCAGAAGAAGAATCCAAGATTATTATAAAGACTATTGAAGAGCTAGGCGTTTACGGCACAAGCCTTCTAAATGAAATCATAAAATCCTCCAGCCCATTAAGCATAAAAGGTTTAATCCTAGGTCTTTTATTCACGGGTTTAGGTCTTTCTTATAGTTATTCTTATGCAGGTGTGGCAGAAAGTGAGGGAATTTCAACGCTCTATAATAAAAAGCCGCAGGAGGCTATTAATTATCTTAAATCACGCGGCATTAATTATGCCGTTGTTTCAGAAGGTGAAAGGGTAGTGAGAATCTATACCCCAGAACCAGTGGCAGAGGAAACAGAAGTTCTTGAAAATCCAGTATCTGATTTAATAGGGGAGATCGTTGATGAAGTTATTCACCAGCAAAAAGTCGCCAGGAATAACCGGCAATTCCACGATCTGATAGAGCAGAATCAATTTGAAGAGGCGCTAGAATTGTTAAGAGATTCATCAGTCCTTCCTTGGGAAGAGAATTGTCTAAGCGTATCTTCATTGCTCTATACAGAATATTTTGAGGATGTATTGACTCTATTCCATTATTATAAATCAGAAGTAATTGAATTAATTTTAGAAAAGCCAGGCTATATGACTAATTCCAATAACACTATCTTTGATTTATTGTCACACGATTATAGGAACGCAAAGATTTGTGTTGAGGTTTTAAAAGCAAAAGGTGAGTATTGGCTTCTTGATTCTATGGGGGAGAGAGTTGAGATATTCCTAGATAAGAACGAAGATGATGAGGTGTTTATTGCGGTTAAGAAGGCATTAGAAGAGGGCAATGGCTCATCCTCCAGCTCATTAACCACGCCCACATACGAGGTGCCCGATGTTGAAACCACTGAGTCAACAAGAAGAGAATTCTTTAAGAGAACATTTTCGTTTTTAATTAGCCTAGGCACCCTAAATTATTACAAAGATATTCAAGCAAAGGTAGTTTTTGACGCTAACTTGTTGTCATTCAAAGATAAGGATTTGTTTGTGAATGTTGTTTTCGCAGCCGTTAAATTTTTAACTTGGCCAATACAAAATAACGATCAAGAAGTTCAATTGATGTCTAACTTGGCCAATAAATTGCTAAAAGGTCCTGATGTAGAAATTATAATTAATATAGGCGATGTTAACAAAATGATTAAAGATAATCCTGAAATTCTTAAAGATTATAGGCCGGGCTCAACTGCACGCGCAATGGTATGGCATTCAATAGGAGAAAATAAATACAATATAGTATTTGATTATAGAACTTTAATAAAGTTCTATATTGCGCCTGTCATTGTTGGCTTAGCTCATGAGGTAATAGGGCATATGAGCATATCTGATGAAGAACGCAAGAAGTTCTCTTCCGGAGAAGAGGAAGAAATTGTCGCGTTCAGAAGAGAAATTAAATTTATCGAGGCATTATTGAATGATGAAGTGCTTAAGGCAGATATGAGCAAAGCTATGAAGCACATTGAATTATTAAGAAGCGAGATAAAGAAACTTATCGAGTACGATAAGAAGGTTTTAAAAGAGTGTGAACAAATAGTTTCTGCATCAAAGGGAACTCCTTTTAGAAAAGAAGATAATACTAAATACCCACTATATATATTAGGGCCACTAGGATTGAGCCTTATATTAAGTGGTTTATATAGCTTCTGGAAGTGGTGGACAGGGAGGATTAATAAAGCTACTCAATCAAGAGCACAGAGAAGGCGGTTAGAAAGGGAAGTTAAAAAGGGTGAAAAGAGGGGTAAGGGTAGCTCAAGCCCGCTTAGGCAAATTCCGGCAGCAAGCTACATTCCGCTACAGGTCAGGGAATTTATCAATGCCCTCTACAGGCAAGGAGTATTTGAGACAGGTTATAGAGAATTAGATTCATTAAGGATTGATTGTTCTAATGAGTATCTGGATTATATTGTGGCCTTGGCAAAGATCAGAAAGTTAAATAAAGACAAATATAGATTTTACAGAACAAGAACTATTGCAATAAGAGATACTCTTTCAAACGAATCAAGGCAAAAATACCTCTTAAAGAAAAATAATAAGGTCATCTTTAAACTTGAACTGATAAAATTCGATCATTCTTATACTGAAAATTTAACAGAAGAAGAAGAAAGAAAGATTGCAAGCGATGAGAATACCGTTTATATAGATTGGCATAGAAAAGATAGCCAGACTCGAGAATTCCCAATATACATTGGCGCTATAATCACCAAAGAAGCATACTCCTCCAGCCCCTTAACCATACCACTTACGAAGTGTCCCCGAACGGACACTTACGAAGTGTCTGGGGTTGAGGCTTCAAGTTCATTGGCAAGGGATCGCTTTGAGGTGAAAGAGGATAGGGATTCTCTACGAGAGACGATAGAAGAGGTCGAAGAGGATATTAGTAGGTATGTAGGATTGAAGCTTGATATAACAGCAGAAGATAGCCAAAAGAAGTTGGATGGATTTATAGATATTCTAAAGAAATTATTCTATGAAAAGAATTATCGTCTGTTAATGCCTCCAACAGGAAAAACAATAAAATTCTCCATAATTGATGATGGAGCATACGCAAGAGATTCAAATGGCATTAAATATGATGAGGAGTTTGGAATTATTAATGTCAATCTTAAGTGGTTAGATTTAGAGAAGAGCAATCTTGCCAAGATGCTTAGAGATTTAATTATTGAGAGAATTGCTTCAAATATAGAGGAATTGGAGCTTGCTATAAGGACATTAAAAGAAATAGCCCTGCTACAGGCAGATTATAATTCTCAAATTGCAATAATGGATGCTATAAGGGAGCTAGAGGAAATCTTTGTAAATAAGTATTCCGAGGAAGGGTTTAACTCCATACAGGGATATTTTACATTGGTTAACAGATTGGATTTAGAAGACGCAGAGTTGGAGCAGAAAATAGTCCTTTCCTATATTGATATGTTGAGAAAATATATAGCAAAAAGGAATAATCGGCTTGCGATATTTAAGAATTACGGGAAAAGAATAAGTATCTTTCTAGAAAGGAGCACTAATCCGGCAATATTATATGATGGAGACAGTGTATTTGTTAATACTAATATAGAAGAAGATAGCTATGCTCTTTTTGAAACTCTAAACTTAGCTATTGAAGAGAATGATTCAATTAAATTAAATCAGGATGAGATAGGACTTTTTGAGAGCGAAGAAAACAGAAATATTCCAGTTCAGGCATTGGAGGAAAAAGGATATGCTTGGATGTTTAATAATATCAGGGATTTCGTAGGCAGGCATCAGATTCTTATTTTCGGCACCATAGCAACAATGTTAATAAGCGTATTTGGTTTCTCAGGCATATCCTCTGCATATGGAGCAATGCACAGTGCTAATTTAATGATTGATCTAGACGGATTAAGTACCAATAATGATGTTTCATTGCTTAAGGGTATAGATTTTACTCCTCAAGAAGAGATTGCCCTGGCAGATATGGCTCCTGATAAGCGGCTCGATGGCATTAAAGAGATGCTTATTAACAAAGGCGTAGATTCCCAGATAGTTTCAAAGATGACCGATAGGTCCAAGATAGAAATTAATAGAGGGAATAAGGCAGACACAGATTTTATAGAAAGAATAAGGGCAAATAGGGCTAGGAAATTTGGAGTATCGTCAATTGAGTACAGAAAATTAATATATAGCTATCTTAATTATGAGGATGTGCAAGATGAGGTTGATTTTATGGATTTCCTTTTTGAGAGGGATATTGAAAAGATGACGCCTAGCGAAAGAGAGAATGCAGCAGAAAGACGGATCAGCTTTGCTAATTATATGCTCGGGAAATACTCAAGCGAAGAAACTAACAACGTGCAAAAGGCATGGCAGAAAATAAAGAATATCTATGATGGAATCTTCAGTGTGGAGAAAGAAGAACCAAAGAAGACTAATAGCGTAAAGAAACTAAGCAAGGAAGAAGAAGAATCAAGACAGGCCCTTATTGAATGGTTATATAGCAAGACTCTTGAGCCTCCTGATGCAGGAGCCCAAGATTTGGCAAATCCGCTTGAGGGCCTATGTGAAACTTTTGACCACGCATGTTTTATTAAGTATGCCTGGGAGGCTTATAATAATGGAGATTACAATAGGGCTAGGGAAATATGTAGTTTTGCAATGGTTCAATTTGATCCTCCGGGTCAATATATACCAAAGATGCAGGGATGGGATCTTATCACTGCTTATTATATCTATATTCTGACATTGGTTGAAGAGAATAGGATTGATGAGGCAAAAGAGATGTTCCCAGGTCTTGAGGCAAAATTCATATTGTTCCCAGATGCAAGGCTTTATGACTCTGAAACAAGGCAGTGGCTATACTACTCTGATATTATTGAGGATTTACGCATTAGCATATACGAGGGAGTTGACTTTGATGACTATACATCAAGATACCTGATAGCTGCGGCATGGAACGAATACATAAATGGCGATTATAATAAGGCAGAAATATATACTAATAAACTGCAATCAATATTCGCAGGTATTCTCAATAGGATATCTCCTTCAATATATCAATATGTAGTTTCTGATTTTGTTGCTTCATATTATATACAGGTTCTCATCGCAATTGCCTATTATAATAATTCAGAGGTAGAAAAATCAGAGGTAGACGC
The DNA here is from genome assembly GCA_041309125.1 of Candidatus Omnitrophota bacterium. GTDB lineage: Bacteria > Omnitrophota > Gorgyraeia > Gygaellales > Gygaellaceae > JBFZAD01. Next base: position 5,082 of record JBFZAD010000229.1, on the reverse strand, counting down.
CAGACTGGCTGAATTAGAGAGGCAGTATGGTCTTTATCCAGATGCCCAACTCTATGATCCAAAATTAGATAAGTGGCTATCTTATGATGTTATAATCAGCGATTTGCATGATCTGATTGAGCTGGGTATCAGCTACGGAGATTATTCTGTTGAATTCCTTCTTGGCAGGTTGGCAGAGGAATTTGATAAGGGTTATGATGCTAAGAGTTTCGATATCGCATATAAATATGCAAATAAGATGATTTCTTTATTCAAAGAAGGCGCATTAATAAAGAATCAAGGGTTAGACAGCTATCCCGCAACAGACAATGAAGAAGAGTTATGGATTAAGTATTTTGATTTGAATGCAACCTCTGCAGCATTTTATTATATTTCGCTAATGGAAATACATAAAGGAAATGCGGTTGCAGCACAGCAGGCTCTTTCAGAGATAATAAAATATTATTACTTCGGACAGCTGAAAGGCTTCTACACCACATCCACAGGAGAGCAGGTGACCTTCTATATAAAATTAGGAGAGCTCGCCAAGGCATTATCCGAAATAGTTGATGAACTTATATCAACCGAAGTAGACCTAAGAAACCTGAATCCGGAAGGCCTTCTTATAACGCTCTTTGAATACTTCACAGGCAAGGATGCACAAGGTAATACCGTGACGAAAGATATTGATAAGGCTATAGCCTATGCAGATATAATCTTTGCTTTATTCAAGGAAGAGGCCAAGAGAGAAGGAGAAGGATTAACAGATTATCCAGATCCATTTTCAGAAGACTTCTGGACAAAATACGCTATACTAAACACAGTAGGCGCTGCGCTCCTGGTTAAGGCATTTGGCGAGATAGAAAAAGGTCTTGAGAGCGATGCAAAGGCAACATTAGAAACAATTATAAGCGACTATAAATACACACAGATGGAAGGTTATTTTGAAGAGCAGAAGATATATGTCAAAGTAAGCGAGACTTCACATTCAATCCTTGATGTGTTACAGGATATCATTAAATATAATTTTGATATAAGCGACTTAATCGATAAATCACTAATGGATAAATTACGTAAGTCTTTCAATATAGACTACTATCCTGTTGCAAGGGTATATGCTGTATTATACGTCGGGCTATATATTGGTGAAGCCCAGAGAGAGGCAAAGGACCTTACAGATTATCCGGATACAGGGCTTAGTTTTGATGAATACGGTAATCCAATATTAGACAAAGACAAAAATGACAAGTTCTGGCAATCTTATAATTTTCTTAATAATGTGTCAATGGCACTTCTTATGCTGGGGTTGATTGAAGAAGAATATGTAAAGATTGCAAAAGAGGAAGGTAATAGCGATGCAGAGGCACAGCATAAAGCCAAGGCAAAAGAGTATTATTACAAAATTGTGAACTCAAATTTAAAATACGGTCAGTTTGAGTCCAAAGAGCTCGGGGCAATAACATTTGGCAACCCAGACAATAATAAAGCAGGAATAGCTTACCAGAAGGTAGGCATAGCTGCGCAGGATAGGCTCGACTACTTAGAGCTTGCAGTAGATTATGGTAAGTATACATCGAGAGATATGTTGGCTTCAGCATATAAGGAATATAATGGTGGAGAATACATTAAGGTAGGCAAATATGTAGATAAGATAATATATCTTTTTGAAAAGACTGCATTAGGGCAAGGCAAGAATTTAACAAGCTTTCCTGATACTAATGACCCGGAACTAGCTGCAAAATACTGGGCTTACTTTGATGTTGCAGCGGCGCTGCGCCTCAGATCGCTTGTGAATTTAGCATTCTACCGCTTCAACGAAACCTATGCTGATTTCACAAAGATTATGACAGAGTTCAAATATGCCCTGGCATATGAACCAGGAGATACACCTGATAGCATTCCTCCAAGCGGCTGGTATTGGAAGATTGCAGATTCTATTTATAATCCTTGGACATGGTTGCAGGGACCAAAGTTAAAGGGCAAGGTAGATATTCTTTACGTAACAACAATGCTTGGCCTTAAGATGGTTCCAGCGAATGAAATAGATTTCTTGGTAGAATTTGCCCAGAGCGGGGAGTATCAATATCAGGATCTGTTAAGGATATCATATTTTGGCCTCTTCTCACCAGACAAGGACCAGAGGAGATTTGCATTAGATTTACTGCTTGTGCTGCCGCCAACCAAGGGTTCTGTTGTTGGCTTATTGCTTTATAATGATGTGCCCGGAGCAATACAGGGGTATCGTGAAGGTTCTATATTTCCGCCTAAGCTTTATCCAGAAACTGAAAATGCAGAATACCCGGTTCAGTTACCTGCTAATAGCCTGTTCAAGGTAAATCAAAATGGATTAATAGTGCAGGACAAAGGGCAACTTATAGAGATGAAGGGTATGCCAGGAATATATTATGAGCAAACAGAAGATGAGAAGCATCAAGATATAAATTCAAAGGTACAAACCCGTGCTCCACCAAAGAGCCTCTTAAGAAACACAAGAGACCGCTTTAGAGATTTATCATCCAAATTTAGACCCGCCTTTAACAAGCACTTCGCAGCCTTAACAATGTATTTAGGTACCAGCTTATTTAACCCTTCAGTATCAATACAGAATGAGATTGATGAGAAAGTAGCAGAAAATAGAGCAATGGCAGAATATAAGCTCCAGCCCAAAGAAGAATCATTATTAGGCAGGGTCTTAGGCTGGATTGGCCCAGATGCTCTTTATGCAGAAGAGACGGACATTGCTAATCAAAGACAAGATATACAGGCTGAAATAAAGAAGCTGGAAGAAGAAAAACAGATATTAGAAAAGATGAAACAGGATCAAAAGAAGAATGGGCCTGTAGCCGGTATTATTCAATGGCAGAAGCCAGATCTATCCAAGGCAAGGCCTTATGTATCATTCTTTGAGAAGAACTCATTACCTAATATGGGCAGCTTGGTGCGCAGCCATTTTGGGGATGATACTAAGCCAGCAAGAGAATACGGGGCAGTTTCATATGATATGGCACTACTTTCAATTCTAAATCCAGAACAGGGCAAAGATATAATTGGATTTTATGCAAATAATTCAAAAGATACCTTACAGACACGCTCAGACTACAATGTAACAGGCGGTGTCTTTAGTCTTGTAAGGATAACAGGAAGGGATATTGCCAATTGGTGGGATAAGTGGGAATGGAAGGTTGAGACAGGGCCAAATGCATGGATGGGTTTGGCTGGGATACATCGTAATTTTATTGAGTTTGCTAAGGAGAGAGCTGAATTTATTATCAGATTATTTAGAGACGGCTCTCCAGTGATGGGCCCGCAAGGACAGTGGCATCCCAATGGATTAGATTTCTACTGGACAGCGAAATCTACAGAAAACACTGAAAGTGCAATTCATTTATTTGATTTACTATACAAGATAACAAAGGAAACAGAATATAAAGGCGCTGCCGATGACTCTTGGAAATTCTTTAAGAAAATGTATGATAAAGAACGTCACATATTTTATGTTGGCGCTCATTTAAGTAATGGAGAGTGGCAAATAAATAAACAGTTTGCGACTGATACTGTAGGTTGGCTGCCGGAAGAAAGATTCTTAAATGACTCATTCTTCGGCGCGACTTATGAAGAGAGACTGCTCGAGTTAGAAAGAGTTGTTGAGGCAACAGAAAAACTTACAGGAATTTATTCTAGCAATGGAAAGCTATTAGGCTTTAGTTTCACAACAGGCCAAGACTTTATTACATTAGAGTGGTCATCCCAAATGATGGCAATGCGTTATTTAGGATTAGCACAGCGCTATGCACAGCTTGGCAATATTGAGAGAACCAAGAAATATCTTGATAAGTTCAACTCTCTTACAGAGCATTTAAGGACATATTATCAAGAAAAAGACGGCGGATTAATTGCTCCTTATGCAGTATATGCAGATGGCACAGTTGTGAAAAATGGCTCAACAGAACTAGGTTGGGAAATACCTGCAGGTTATGCGTCAGTAGCAAGCACATATTATGGATTTGTAGTTTCAGGATTTAACCCATTTGAGCTCAATGGCGGTAAGGGAATACCGGTTATTAAAGATGGAAAGCAATCCAAATCACAAACTTTATTAAATAGCGTTAGTCCAGACTCAGCTTTTGCACAAGAAAATCAGCAGCCAGATGAAAGAATAAAAGAAATAGAAGAAAGAATCAAGCAGCTCAAGGAAAAAGACAAGGAATTATCAATCTTAGAATCTAAAACTACAATCCCAGGCACCACTACTACCGCTGTAAAAACTACTACCATAACAGTTCAGGAAAATACAACAAAAATAATCACAACCACAGAAAAGAAAGAAGAGCCTAAGGAGCAGCCTAAGGTAGAAGCAGAGGTAAAAGAGGCAGTTGCCAGCAAGAGCGAAGAGGTTGTATATATTGTTAAAAAAGGCGATACGCTCTGGAGGATTGCGTTGAATTATGGTGTTTCTTACGTAGAAGTTGCTAAGGCCAATGGAATTAAATTAGAGGATAGGGGCAAATTCATATTTGCGCTAATTAAACCAGGTCAGAATATAAACATACTTACTTCTATTGGAGAAGAGGCAAAGACACAAGCAGAAAGAAACACAAAACCAGCTCCAATTAAAGAAGATAGGACAAAAGGAAGCGTTAAGAAGCCGGATGAAAAGGAAAAGGAAAAAGAAAAGACTGTTAAGGTAGAAGAAAAGCAAGAAGCCAAGAAAAATGCTATTAAAGTTGCCAAGGCAGGCACCTCATTTATAACAAGAGAGATATCAAGCGGCCGCAACCTGGAAGATGTTATTAATGGTGTAATTAGTAGATACAAAACTACAACGGGTATTACAAAAGAATATAAGAACACAAAGGATAAAATCTACAGGGATAAAAAGACAGCCTTGACATTGACCTTAGCTGAACAATTTAAAGAGAAGGAAAGATTGTTACAGGAGATTAAGGATTTAGAAAAAGAGCTATTAGTCCTTGGATTGGCATATAAGAAGGTTGCGGTGTATGAGTTCATAGAAAGCGAAAAGAAAAAGATTAGGGATGAGGTATATAAAACACAGCAGGATATAGAGACGGCAAAAATGGGAATAAAAGACCAGCAAGAACA
>JBFZAD010000228.1:0-3323 GCA_041309125.1 Candidatus Omnitrophota bacterium | reverse complement strand
GCTTGATTATTTGACCCAATCGGAAGCACTAAAATGCAAACTGGTGAAAACGCTCTTTGATTTTGCGATAAACGCAAAGGAGCAGGAAAAAAAGATCCTGTATTCATTCTCGATCATGGGCGGGGTAGCCAAAATGAGCGACGGCGAGAAAAATTTTTTAGATAGGCAATATCCCGAAATAGTGAGTAACTTAAATGCGCTGAATCAAGCCGAAAGCCTACCCTATAAAGAGATATTCGGCCGTAAAAATCCTAATAAAGAATTGAACATCAGGGCGTATATTCCCCTGCAGGCAGAAGTGTATAAAAACATGTTTGTCGGGGATCTCAAATTAACCGAGCAGGGGGAGGGAGAAAGAACGGTTTTTACCGGTATGGTGAATGGCAAAAAAGTGACCATTTATCTAGATACTTCGGGCGATCCGAAAAACTACCAGGTCAGGATATTCCAAGACATGGCCAATGAGAAGGTCCCCACGATCGTTTATAGCGGCCATACCGGCATGGGGGGCACATTATCTCCTGCCCTGAGCGAGGCCCCGGAGCTGGACTATCTTCAAAGCGGAACGAAATGCATAATCATTTTGTCTTGCGCTAGCGCTCAGTCCTATTTAGGCGAAATTAAAAAGCGCTATCCCTATAGCCAGGGCGTGTATACCACCACCACTTCTTTCAACACTTCCGATGTGCCCGCCTTAAAAGAAATCATTTTAGGCATGACAAAAGAACAAATCTGGCCACAAATAGAAGAAGGAGTGAAGAAGGCAATGCCTCAGGGTAAAAACAAGGTAAATTATTTGTTCCCGCACCAATCCCAGTTAGAGATTTTTAATTTAGGGCAGAGGGGGTTCTATATCCCCACTTCTGGAATCATCGTGCTGGAAGAAAACGCGTCATTTGCTTTTCAGCCAGGAAATGTGTCCGCTGATAGCTTAGTGTCAAATAAACCCACAGAAGTAATTCAGAAAGCGCAATATTTCTTCCGCTGGATTGATGTGCTTAAGCGGGTAAGCGACAGCATAGAAGCAGGCGGGTTTATGCGTCCGGCGGCAGATGAGCAAGATGTGTTTTTTGTTTCAAAGGAAGATGGCAAGTATAAGGTTTCCTTGAACTTAGGCTACAGGAATTCATCCAAGGCGGCATTGACAATGATGCTTTTGTATGAATTGAACCAGTATTTTTCAAAAAGCAACAACAAGAATGGCGAGGTAACTGTATTTGATAGGATCAGGGGCTTGCAGTTAGTGGCTGAATTTGCGAAAACCCATCATAAAGAACATTTATTCCCTGATTTTCTCGCGAAGTATGGCTATGAAGCAGGAAAAACGCCCTTTAAGTTACTAGAGAAAACGCTAGAGCATAATGATGCCGACGCAAGGGCAAAGGCGTTACAGGAGTTATTGAAAAACCTCGGCTCTCCCGCAGAGCCGACAGCCGCGGATTTTAAATCCCAGGGGCTCTTGTCTTATGATACGGATCTTCGTCAGATGGGGCAGCCGATAGCGTCCGTCAGTTCGCCGTCGCAGCAAACTGTTAACTCCTCTATCGGCGCGCAAGTGCTACGCTCGTTGGTTAATACATGGCAGTTTTACAATTACTATTCCGGTCGACTAGTGGGAAAAAATGTTCCGCAACGGTTCGGCTGCGTGACATTGGAGAAGCATAAGAATGCGGGCGAAAAAGTATTGAGGGTCCACCTTATGGATCTCCGATTCGGCTACGAGCGTGAAAAGAAGCGGGCAGAGGTTGAGCAAGATTTAGACGCTTTTTTTGCCTCCTTGCCTGCCGTTGCAGGCGAATTCAAAAAAATGGGCTATGACCGGTTTGAGTTGGTGACCGGCCATCCCGGGTTGTTAAGAAGGTTTGAAGCAAAAGGCTTTAGGGCGCCAAAAGAAGGCGAGCCAATCAGTTTGAGCAAGTTAGATAGACTGTGGTTTAACATAAATATGAAGGCAGGTCAAATTTTCGGCGTTTTCGCAGAGGCGAATCTGATCCCCACGCAAGTAATGTACCTTCCTTTTACCGATGTCACCACGCAAGCGCTACAAAATGAAATCGATTGGTATCTTGGGCTAAAGTTACCTTTGCCTTCTCGCGAACAAAGCAGCGATAACCGGCTCAAAGGTTATTCCCATAGCAGGCTTGCCGGATTTAAGGAAAGCGCCGTTAAGGCCGTAGATAATAAAGAAAACGGCCTTACATACTACGATGTAGCCGAATCAGAAGCAGTTGTAGTAAAAGATCTTAAACCCAACGAACGCTTAATCACAGATGATCTTCGTAGCTGCGTAGGGGTAGCTTTTTATGCCAATACAGGCGCGGATTCCTATTACGGATTGGGGCACTTATATTTTATCTCTGATTTGATAGGTTTTAAGGCGTTAAACGCGCAAACCGATGATTTTGTCAGCTTGCTGCCGGAGCAAAAGAACATCCAAAAGCTAAAAGTAATGCTTTATTATAATCTGGATGAAAAATATATCGAATTCAAAGAAGGCAAAGAGCGGCTGATCGCTTCGCTAAGGCAGGCGATAGGTAAGGCGTTACCGGGAGCCAGCGTTGAATTTATTGAAAAGGCAAGAAATGGCGAGCCTTATCCGGCCGCGTTAGCGGTCTCCCCTGAAGGCTGGATGTTTATAAGAAGAGATTACAATAAAGGTCTGCAGCGTTGGGATTCGGTTCATGATGAGGATAATTTTGGAGTATGGGCAGAAGACGCCGCCGGCTCGCCGGTGACCAGAAGGGAGTTTTTAGGCCAGCTGGGCCGTATCGTACTGGCTGCGCTTACATACGATATTATTTTATACGTCGGTGACGGAACTGCGCTTGCGAACAGGCCCAAAGATATCAAGACGGTAGAAAAGAACATCCCTGAGTCGGCACTTAATCGAGGCGCGGTCGCAGGAGCCAGGACTGAACTGATAGGGTTTATCGAGAATGATAAGGATACTCAGTACCCGCAACACGACGGAGAAAAACTATCAGATGCATTGCAGAAGGCGCAATTCAGCGTTGACCGTACGGTGTACGAATATTATGACAAAAACGGACAATTAGTAGGCACGGCGCACAATGACGGCACTATTGACGATGCGGGAAATATTGTGGTACATGCCCGCCATCTACTAAAAGAAGAAATCGCTACCCCCGAAGGCCAGCACCGTTTAAAGAGCATTATGACCCATGAAGCGGTCCATCTTTTATTCAGGGGGGCGAGCGACGAAGCAATTGAGACCAATTTGCAAGCTATGCGCAGTCAATATTCTGCTATGGGAATGGATATCGCTCCTCATGCCAAAAGCATAGAGGCAAACGAGTTTGCCA
>JBFZAD010000227.1:0-4460 GCA_041309125.1 Candidatus Omnitrophota bacterium | reverse complement strand
GGGCAACATTTGTATATGATCCTATCTGCCACTGGGTTTGGGGGGTGGGAGGGTGGCTTAAAAACTTAGGCGCATTGGATTTTGCCGGTGGGACAGTTGTGCATATTAGTGCGGGAATTGGTGCGTTGGTAACTGCGCTTTTCATTGGCCGCAGAAAGAATTTGGATTCTAATATTCCTGCACCACATAATCTACCATTTGTTGTTTTAGGAACTGGACTTTTATGGTTTGGTTGGTTTGGGTTTAATGCAGGAAGTGCTTTAGCAGCAAATGGCTTAGCGGTAAATGCCTTTGTTGTCACTAATACATCAGCGGCTAGCGCAGGCCTAAGCTGGGCGCTCTTAGAGTGGTTTCGTAATGGCAAGCCCACCATGTTTGGCGCTGCTAGCGGAATAGTGGCAGGGCTTGTCGCCATTACTCCTGCTGCTGGTTTTGTGAGTGTAATTCCTGCAATTGCTATTGGCGCATTAGTAAGCCTATTTTGTTTTACCGCAGTAAGCATTTTAAAGCCCAAATTAGGATATGATGATTCTTTAGATGCCTTTGGAGTCCATTGCATAGGTGGAATATGGGGGGCATTGGCTACTGGATTATTCGCCTCTAAGGCAGTAAATCCTGCCGGCGCAGACGGTTTATTTTTTGGGAACCCAAAACAATTTCTCGTACAGGGCTTGGCAGTTTTGATTACCTTGGCCTACGCCTCAATCGCAACATTTATTATATATAAGCTGGTAGATTTATTCATAGGAGTAAGGGTGCCGGAAAAAGAAGAACTTATGGGCTTAGATCTAACACAGCACCATGAAAGGGCGTATACCGTCCTTGAATAGGAGAAACACATGAAACTTATTATTGCTATTATTCAGCCTGATAAATTAGAAGAAGTAAAAGAGGAGCTTTACAGAAAAGAGGTTAATCTGATTACAGTTAGTGAAGTCTTAGGCCATGGTAGACAAAAGGGTGTTACTGAGATTTATCGTGGTGCAAAAGAAACTGGCAATCTCCTTAGAAAGATACGGCTTGAAATTGCAGTAAATGAGAACTTTGTTGAGCCGACTATCAAGGCTATTATAGGTGGAGCAAAGACCGGGGAGACTGGTGATGGAAAAATATTTGTGGTTGACCTCAAAGAGTGTATCCGTATCCGGACAGAAGAACGAGGCTCTTTAGCTATAGGGTGATAAGCTATGGAAGGGAACTTTTATCTTGGAAGCTATCTTGATCCAATTGCAAAGGTGTGGCCAAACACACCGCCTGTTTTAGATGCCAAACAGGTTAAGATATGGATCAAGAAAAAGAATAATAAAAAAATAAAAAAATAGGTTACCAAAGACAACCTGTTTTTACTTATATAGTATATAGTAGCTGAGGCACAAAGCTTGTGCAAAAGTAGATTAAAACAAGGGCGTTTTAAGGCTAATTAGGCTTTAAAACGCATTTTTGTTTAAGCTGTGGCGATTTGCCAAGCTTAAGCAAAAGCAAATCGGAGGAGAAGAGATGGCTAAAAGAACAAAGCAGGACATACTGAAGTTGGTAAAGGAGAATGATGTAAAATTCATACGCCTATGGTTTACCGATATATTAGGCCAGGTGAAGAGTTTTGCAATTACAGACAAGGAGTTAGAAGGTGCATTAGATAATGGAATGGGTTTTGACGGTTCTTCTATCACAGGGTATCAAGATATAGAAGAGTCTGATATGATTGCAATGCCAGACCCGGATACATTTGCGATCTTGCCCTGGAGGCCCACAGAAAAGGCAGTTGCCAGGATGATTTGTGATATATTAAATCCAGACAAGACACAGTACGAAGGCGATCCGCGCTATGTATTAAAAAGAGCGCTTGAGCGTGCCAATAAGATGGGCTTTGACCATTTTTATTTAGGGCCGGAGCTTGAGTACTTTTATTTTAAAGCAGATTCAGCGACAGAGATATTAGACAAGGGCGGATACTTTGACCTTACTACTCTTGATGTTGCAAGCGACTTAAGAAGGGAAACAGTCCTTGCGCTTGAAAAGATGGGCATAGATGTTGAATACTCTCATCATGAAGTTGCACCAAGCCAGCATGAAGTTGATATGAGATACAAGGATGCCCTGCAAATGGCAGATAATGTTATCACCTACAAGGTTGTTGTCAAGGAAATAGCAAGTAAGTTCGGTGTATATGCTACATTTATGCCAAAGCCAATTTTTGGACAGAATGGTTCAGGTATGCACACTCACCAGTCATTGTTTAAGGGCTCAAAGAATGCATTCTTTGATGCAAAAGACGATAACTATCTTTCAGATGTAGCTAAAAGTTATATAGCAGGCCTTTTAAAGCATGCTAAGGATATATGCTCTATATTTGCCCAAACTACAAACTCATATAAAAGATTGGTCCCTGGTTATGAAGCACCTGTATATGTAGCCTGGAGTCGCAGGAATAGAAGCGCTCTTATTAGGGTTCCTCTATATTATCCTGGAAAAGAGAATGCCAACAGGTGTGAATTCAGGGCATGTGACCCAGCATGTAATCCGTATCTAGCATTTGCAGCTATGCTACAGTGTGGTCTGGAAGGCGTAGAGAAGAAGTACGCTGTGCCAAAGGCCATGGATAAGAACCTCTATCACTTAAGTGCCGATGAGAGAAAAGAACAAGGCATAGATACCCTGCCGGACAGCCTTGGGCATGCTATTTCCTTTACAGAAAAAAGTGATTTAGTGAAAAAGACCCTTGGCAACCATATATTCTCCAGATTCATAGAAATAAAAAAGAAGGAATGGGATGAATATAGGATTCAAGTTCCGCAGTATGAACTTGATAAATACCTTTCTATTTTATAAAGGGCAAGACAGGCTCTTTTGAAAAAAGAATAATTTAATTTTTTGCGTTAAGATGCACAATTGTTGAGCAAAAAAAGATGCAAGATAATGCTTCCAATCGAACAAAATTAGGCGAACTGTTTGACGGCCTGGATAATTTATTTATAACGGCAGACAGGAGTGTTGTATATAAAACTATTGTTGAGTCCGTTGAGAAACCATTAATAGAAAAGGCCTTAGCAAGGACATTTGGCAATCAGCTAAAGGCTGCAAAGATTTTAGGAATACACAGAAACACACTTAGGTCCAAGATAAGCAAATTTGGAATTAACCCAGAGCAGTGGAAGATCTGATGAGATACTCAAGATTTGCAAAAAAACAAGGTCTTTATGATCCGCAGTTTGAACACGATTCCTGCGGAGTTGGATTTGTTTGCAATATAAAGGGTGAAAAATCAAATACGATTGTTAAGCAGGGAATCGAGGTTTTAAGCCGCTTAGCTCATAGAGGGGCAGTTGGCTCAGATCCTAAAACCGGAGATGGAGCAGGCATTCTTATTCAAATGCCGCATAACTTTTTTGTTAAAGAATGCAGCAAGCTAAAAGTATCCTTGCCAGCACCTGGAAGATATGCAGCTGGTATGGTCTTTTTGCCTCAAGACGCAAAAGACAGAGAGCTTTGTGAAAAAACTTTAGAGAAGATTATAAAAGATCAAGGCCAGCTCATTCTATGCTGGCGCAATATCCCTGTTGATGATTCGGTAATCGGAGAAGTTGCGAAAGACACTATGCCTTTTATAAGGCAAATTTTTATTGAGGCCGGTAAAGATATAAAGAATCAGATTGAGTTTGAGAGAAGACTTTACTGCATTCGCAGGCAAGCTGAAAATGCAGCTAAAGGATTATCGTTAGGCGAAGACTCGCTATTTTATATTACAAATTTATCCTCAAGGACCTTTAGCTATAAGGGTCTGTTAATGCCGTCTCAAATAAGGGATTTCTTCCTGGATCTTCGTGATGATGGCATTGAGAGCAGTCTCTGCCTTGTCCACTCGCGCTATAGCACAAACACATTTCCAACATGGGATTTGAGCCAACCCTTTAGATTCTTAGCGCATAATGGCGAGATAAATACCCTTCGCGGCAATATAAACTGGATAAGGTCAAGAGAAAGGCTTTTAAACAGCAAATTATTTGGGGCTGATATTGAAAAGATAAAACCAGTAATTGTAGAGGGCGGAAGCGATTCAGCTTCCATTGATAATGCCTTTGAACTTTTAGTCTTGTCAGGCCGTTCTCTTTCCCATGCAATGGCAATGTTGATACCACAGGCATGGGAGAATGATAAATCTATGAACGAGGACTTAAAAAATTTTTATAAATACCATGCCTGCTTTATGGAGCCATGGGATGGGCCTGCTGCAATAGCATTTACAGACGGCACTTGTGTGGGAGCTGTACTTGATAGAAATGGTTTAAGGCCGGCCCGTTACATTATTACAAAGAATGACTTAGTTGTAATGGCATCTGAGGTTGGGACTCTGGGCATTGCCCCTTCTGAGATTAAATGTTCTGGCAGGCTTGAGCCAGGAAAGATATTTTTTATAGACACCAATCTTGGTGTAGTTGTGGATGATTCACAGATAAAAGAGC
>JBFZAD010000226.1:0-3441 GCA_041309125.1 Candidatus Omnitrophota bacterium | reverse complement strand
CAAAGAATACAAAGGCTGCCGGTATAACAATGCTTCCTCCTAATATCACTTCGGCAAACTCATTGGTGCTTACAGCAGATAATCCCGAGAGAACGACATCATCTCCTCTAGAAAGATAGCTTGCATAGGTTAATATAACGCCTATACCAACACTCAGAGTAAAAAATATTTGCCCTGCTGCAGCAAGCCATACCTTGGAAGATTTTAACGCAGTGAAATCAGGATTCCATAAAAAGCCCAAACCATTCAAAAGATTCCACCCTGGTTTTGACAAATCCGGAGTTCCCAGACTCAAGACTCTGATCATCAACATTATGCCACAGATAAATAGTACCGGCATTGCAATCTTTGACAGGCGTTCAATGCCGCCTTTTATACCGTAATAAACAACAAGGATATTTAATAAGAATGTTATAGTAAAAAATAGATATGCCCATTTCAAATTAAAAAAGAACTGATTCTTCTCTAGGCCTTGAAAACCTCTTAAAAATGCCTGCATGCCGGATTGGTCTGTGATAACACCCAACTTCCCGGTCAACGCGAAGAAACTATAGGCAAGAGTCCAAGATTCAATATAGGTATAATAGATGAATATGACCAATGGCCCGAATATTCCTATAACGCCAAAGTATTTAATAAAACGGTTTTTTTGCCAGATAGAATGAAAGATTCCCGGAGCCGTCCCATGCTCAAAGCCTCCTCCGAAACGTCCCAATGTCCATTCAATCCACATTAATGGAATGCCTAATAATAATAAAGATACAAAGTAAGGGATCATAAAAGCCCCACCACCATTTTGAGCAGCCTGTACAGGAAATCTTAAGAAATTCCCCAAGCCAACGGCAGAACCCGCGACTGCCATAATGATTCCTATTCTAGAACCCCATGAATCGCGTTTCTTTATGAGTTCATTCATATCTAATTTTGTTTAAATCCCATTGGTCTAATAATTGCTGCTGATCAAAATACAGGTAAACCCTGTCTGAATTAGAAATATTTACGGGCCTTCTATATAGCCATAATTCTAACTTGTTATTATTTATCTCTACTAATTTCTGAAATATAGGCTCTCCATATTTAGCCAATATATTCTCCTTGTTAAAACCCTTCTCTAGACCATTATTTTGCAAATCAGCCACTAACTTTTTAAATTTGTTCTCCTGCCCATCAATATATTTTTGTGTCTGGTCAATATTCTTAGAAAGGGCCTGTAAATTACGAATTGGCGCAGAGCATCCGCATAAAATTATAGATAAAAGCGCCCAATAAAAACATTTTTTTTCTTTCATTGCCTATTTCTCTTTTAATTTTTACTTATCTGAAAACATAGAGAAATCAATCTGCTGAATTGTCTCTATCCTAAAAGGAAAAAGAACATCCGTATCAACTATCTTAAGCCTACCGGTAAGTTCTGTTTTTATTGAGTATGTCTTTATGAATTCTTTGATAATAATTGTTCCTACGGTATCCTTCAGCTTCATTGAGCCATCTATTGTAGTCAATTCCTTTGATTTTAGTGTCATACTTTTTAAATAACTTGATGCCAGGCTTCTATCTTCCTTTACAAACACATTTAAACTCCCTTGCTCTAAAACTAAATCTACGGCAAATGGATTAAGAATCTTGGCGCTATAATCAACTATCAGATTACCCAGGATATCTGATTTGATCTTAGAAGTTATAAATGCCTCAACTCCTCCTGATAGGCTGTTCTTTAATGCTGTTAGTTTTAAAACAGCGACCTTGCTTGCTATGGGTATCTTTAAATTAAAATCCTTATAATTGATTGCCGTTTTTACAAAAACAGTTAGTTCTTCTTTTTGCAAAACATCTAAGCCCAGGACCAGCTCAACCGGCGCTTCGATTAGATTCAAGTTATCTGTAGGCTTAGTCTGCCAGTTTAATTCAAGCTGCGTAATACTATTTTTTGACTCATCCTCAATTATTAGTATAACTTTATCTAATTCTAAATCAGCTTTTTCTGAGTTTTCTAATACCAATTTTCCCTGGACAAAGACCTTGTTTTCCTTTAGATATGGCTCTAGATACGCAACTACCTGCGGAACCCTTACAATCTCTTTTGTAACCAAATTTTTAAAAAGGCTGCTGCAACCTGCTAAAAGAATAGTAATGCCAAATATCATGCCTATCTTTAAAAGGTGCAGGCTTATTCTCTTTGAATTCATAAAAATTTTAACCTATTGTCTGATGTTACTTGCAAGTTCAAACAAGGTCTTGACCAGAAATGCCCTTAAAAACAAGATTAAAAGGAATGCAATTATTGGTGAAATATCAATCCCGATTCTAAAATGTAATGGAAAAATCCTTCTTATTGGCTCCAATATAGGCTCGGTTGCCTTATAGAGAAATTGAACTATCGGATTAAATGGATCCGGGCTAACCCAGCTTAAGACGGCCCTAATCAGAATAAGCCAATAAAATATACTCAAAACAACGTTGACTATCTGTGCCAAGGCCGATAAGAAGTTTGAGAGTACGAACATATAGTTATCTATTTTATTACCTTTTCTTCAATAGAATTCAATTTAGATATTATTTTCTTAATTATCTCTTCATGTGATTTTGCATCTTCATAGCAATACTCTAAGGCCGAATCGAAATATTTTTTTGCCTCTCTTTTATTGCCTTCTTTATCATATAAAAGCCCTAAATGATAATAAGAATCAACGCTTCGCCTATCAAGCCCAATCGCCCGCAAAAATGAAGATTTTGCCTTTTCAAATTCATTGATGCCGGAATAGGCAGTTCCCAGTAATTGATATAGCATAGAATTATTATTTTTAAACTTTATTGCCTTATTTAGAATATCGATAGCATCATTAAATTTAGATTCCAAGATATATGCCTTAGAAAGCCCTATATAAGAATTTATATCCCTTGGTGTCAGTTCAATTGATTTGAGAAGGACTGCGGGCTCATTAAGTTTTGCATTTATTTGGTTAATCAAATCCTGATTTTCCTTTTCATTCTCATAGCAATACTTAAGCGCCATATCAAAATACTGTTTACTTGCATTTACATTACCAAGCGCATTATAAATTAGGCCCAGGTTAAAATATGATTCTATTGATTTTTTATTTAACCCAATTGCGCGCAAAAATGCGGATTTTGCCTTTTCAAAATCATTCATGCCGGAATAGGCCACACCCTGTACGTGAAACAGATCTGCGCTATTGTGTTCGTATTTGATGGCCCGTTCTACTAAATCAACGGAATCCTGATACCTTGCACTACCCAGATATAAATTAGCTAGGCCAATGTAGCTATCCACATCCTTGGGGTTGATTAAAATCGCCTTGGAAAAATAATTTATGGCCTTTTCTTTATCATCCTTATAAAGATATACCAGGCCAAGATTGTAGTAAGCATCTGCGTTTTCCGGATCGCTTGAGATAATCTTTTCATAAAGTTCGATTGCCT
>JBFZAD010000225.1:0-8607 GCA_041309125.1 Candidatus Omnitrophota bacterium | reverse complement strand
AAATGCTATTACAGAAATCACAAGATAAGTTATAATCAATCTAGTGATCTTTTCGTACCCTTTTTTTATCTTAAGGAACTCAGTTTTCCTTCGAGAAATATTATCTTGAGTATAACCATCATTAAACAGCTCAAACTGTGAATCGGTCAATTTTCCCATATCATTATTGTATAATAAATATTAGTAGAGGTGCAAGTATTTTTTTAAATGATTCTTCTTTAAGGCCCTGAAGAATGCCTCAACTACCTTCGGGTCGAATTGGGTACCACTATGTTTCTTGATTTCTGAGAGTGCCTCTTCTATATTCTTTCTTTGCCTGTATGGTCTGCCAAAGACCATTGCCTCAAAGGCATCTGCCACAGACATTATTCTGGCTCCCAATGGAATCTGATCACCTTTTAATCCCGATGGATACCCAGTGCCATCAAACTTTTCATGATGGTGTGTGATTATTGGTATGGCTGGTTTAATTGCCAAGAGAGGCCTTAAGATCTTTGCACCCATCTTTGGGTGAGTTTTAATTATTGTATATTCCCTGGAAGATAATTTCTTTGTCTTGGTAAGTATTTTTAAGGGTATATCTGCCTTGCCGGCATCATGAAGCATGCTTGCATATTCTAGGCTTCTTAAATCCCTTTCGTCTAAATGCATCTTTTCTGCTATAGCCAAAACGAGCCTGCTGAAATGAGGGCTATGCGTGTATGCCTGTGGGACCTTTGTATCAAGGAGCATAACCAGGGATTTTATGCTACCCAAGACTATTTTTTGTTGCTCTTCATATAGCTGTAAATTCTTAATGCCTGTGACTATCTGGCCTGCTATTGTTGTCAATAGCTCCAGATCAAAGTCATCAAATTGGCCACAAGCCATTTTTTTTCTAACCAAGATAAAACCGATGATATCTTCTGCAATTAGAGGCACTGCCAGTATATGCTTCGAGCATATTGAATTTGCATTGTGAATAATTTTTTTATATATTTTATTATTAATTTTATTTTTCTTATCAATAAAAACCCTTTTTTTCTTATTCAATATGCATTTACAGGTAGAATACTTTTTTGTTGGGTCGATTAAATATATGAGGCAGTATTCTACATTTAAAATATGACAGATGAGGTTTGAGAGTCTGGGTATCAACTCTTTGATATCAAATGTAGAATTGATTAGCCTGTACACAATATGTATACAGGAAAAGAGTGATTTATACTTTTTCGTATGGGTCGAATAATTTTTTGTATTCATCAAGGGCGTATCTATCGGTCATACCTGCTATATAATCGCAGATAAGCTTGCGTAGCTGGTACTCATCCTGGGGGTCTGTTAATTTCTTTTGGAATTCAGGCGGTAACTGTTTTAGGTTGTCAAGATAGGAAAAAAACAACTGTTTGATAAAACGATTTGCCTTATTGGACATCCTGGCAACTCTATAATTCCTGTATAACCCCTCCATTAAAAAATCTCTAAGTGGCATCCTTAAATTCTGCATTCTAGTGCTGAATTCTACGATCTTTTTAGGGTGTCTCCTGACTTCGTCAGAAGAGCGAAAATTCATTTTTCTAAGGTTATTCCTTGTTTGTTTGATGATATCACTCACCTGGATGTTGATAAGCTCTCGTATAACCTGGAATTTAAGGATTTCATCACTTATATGAGGATTTGATTTTACTAATTTGCTCCTTATATCATCCCACAATTCTATCTTTCTTAAATCCTTCTCTTTTATCAGTCCTGAAGTCAGTCCGTCATCTAAATCATGGTTATCGTATGCTATTTCATCGGCTATGTCAACTACCTGTGTTTCCAAAGAGCTTAGTTTGAATCTACTAAATTCGTCTGCACACACGCTTGTATCAAAGCTGGAAGAGTGTTTAATGATGCCTTCTCTGGTCTCCCAGGTTAGGTTTAATCCTTTGAAATGAGGGTATCTTTCCTCCAGGAGATCTACCACACGAAGACTTTGTGCATTGTGATTAAAACCGCCGTAGTCCTTCATGATCTCATTGAGCGTATCTTCTCCTGAATGGCCAAATGGCGTATGTCCTAAGTCATGTGCAAGGGCAATTGCCTCAACTAGTACCTCATTTAAGAATAGGGATCGGGCTATCGTCCTTCCTATGCCGGCTACTTCGAGTGTATGTGTCAGCCTTGTTCTGTAATAATCACCTTCTATTATTAAAAAGACTTGGGTTTTATATTCAAGCTTCCTAAATGCCTGGGAGTGGATAATCCTATCTCTGTCTCTCTCATATATTGATCGGTAGGGGTGTTCTTTTTCAGGATAAAGTCTGCCTCTTGAGTCTTTGCTATGAACTGCACATGCACTCAATATTTTCTCTTCTAGACCTTTGCCTTCTTTTGTGCTTGGCATAATCTTTTATGTAAATCTGCCAGTGACTGCAGTATTACTTTTGTACCTGAAGTAATTGGCATAAAGTTTGTATCGGCATTCCATCTCGGAACAAGATGTATGTGCAGATGATCGGCAATTCCAGCCCCAGCTGCCTCCCCTAAATTCACCCCAATATTATAAGCTTGGGGTTTTAGTATTTTTGAGAGAAGTTTTTTAGTTATTTTAAGGATTCTAAAGATATCTATGATTTCCTCTTCTTTGAGATCTTCAAGATCTTTTATATGGCGATTTGTTACAACCATAGAGTGGCCGTTGTTATAGGGATATAAATTTAAAACTGCAAAACAACAATCAGAGCGAATGAATACAAAATTCTTTTTATCCGATTTCTTGCGCCCAAGCATTAAACAAAAGACGCACCCCTTTGGTTTCTTGTTCAAGATATAATTAATTCTCCATGGTGCCCAAAGATTATTCATAAGTTAGATCTTTATTATTTCACCTTTTATAGTGTCTGTTATTTCAATGATTCCATAGCTGTTATATGGGCAGAATACCTTGTCAGTCGGACTTCCGGGGTTAAAAAATAATATGTCATCTATAATGCCATTATAGGGCTGATGTGAGTGGCCAAACACTATTATATCTACGCTTTCATTCTTAAATGCATCTCTTACGATATCAATCAAGTTTTTTGGATGACCCCAGCCGTGGATAAGCCCTATCTTGAATTTATCTATGGTTATGATTTGTTTGGTCTTGAGCTGTTTTCTTATTTCCAGGGAGTCCATATTGCCGCATACGGCAACAGTTTCTTTTATATCTTTCAGGCAACTCAACGTATCAGTATCCACAAGATCTCCTGCATGCAGGATTAAATCAAGCTCTTTAAATTTTTTAAGTATAGACGTTTGTATTCCCTGTGCCTGTATGGGTATGTGTGTGTCAGAAATTACGCCTATTTTCATATCTTATCAGCCTTCTATTATCCTAGATGTTTTATATAAATCAAATATTGTATTAATATTTTCAATATCCCAAGTCAAAATTTTATTCTGTTATGCCTTTATCTTGGCATTGGTTTCAACTTGATCAAATGTAAGAATTATTCTAATGGGATTATTTGCTTGGAATTTCTTGCTTATCGCCGTGAATTCGTCTATATCATCTTCTTTTATAGAGTCATGCTTTATGGTCAATAGCCAAAGTGAATTTAGGCCTCTTGCAATAATACCTTTTTTTAGAATCCCTGAATTAAACTCTATTGGTCTTACTTCTCTAAATTTATTTAGTCTTATTCGCTTTGTCTGAATTTGTATGGTATCATTAGAAAAGTGCGTGAATATACTCCTTATCCTATCTACTATATCAAGTCCTGAGTCTCTGGTGAATTCTTCTATTGAAGAATTTAGCATTTGTCTGAATTTATCATGCCTCGTTTTTATATCTAGAATTGATAAGTAATTTCTATACACTGTATCAACCCAAAAGTTAAATACCTTATCACTGATAAAATAAAAATCTCCATTTTTCTCAACTAGATCCAATTCCTGTAGTTTATTGAGCCTTTCTAAGAGGTAATTCTTTGTCATTTTTAATTCACATGCAACATCCTTTACCTTGTTAATGCCGCTGGATAGCGTCAAGAGTATTACACTAAGCTCTTTTTTGTTTTTTGTATATTTCTTTAAGTTATTCAATATGTTCATGTATCTCTGGCTTAGCATGCCCCATTCATCTATGATAAGATGATTGATTGCCTCAATCAACGTTTCTTTAGATATTTCATTGACATCTTTTTCTTTTATCTTATTAATTAATTCCTGACAGAAAAGCTCAAGATAAAAAGGAACGGCACCGGTAAAATGGATCAGAAACTTTAAATATATTTCATTAAAAATATAGGGATAGAGCCTGCTTGTGATGAATTCTTTAGCCACCTTAGCAGAGAAAGGTTTGATATTGAGTGCTTCAAAATTGCCAAAAAGCAGGGTTAAACTCTCCTTCAATATCTTTTGGGCCCTCATTGGTTGAGAGCTTGAGATTATATACATGGTGTGCTTCTGTAACATCATAATCTTTGCCCATATTTTATATATATATTTAATTTGGAAGTTTTCAATTTCTTGAAATTCGTCAAAGACAACGAGTGTGGATATCTGAGTTTCTTTAAAGAATGTCTCTGGCAGGTCTATGAGGCTGATAAAGCTTTCCGTCCTTTTTCTATTTTTGTTATTTGAGATAACATGCAGGACTCTTTCAGTTGTCTTGGGTATAAGAAGCCTTGCCTTTTCAATAAGATAATTGAGGTCATCGCTTAATTCGATATTTTCAAAGCGCCTTAAATAGTTATATAACAGTATGCCTATATATTTGTTTACGAATAGATCAAAGGTTATCTTATCTAATTCTAGATAAATGGGTAGTATCTTAGGATTATCTATCCTGTAGGTAAAGTACTTAAGTATTGTACTTTTCCCGAGCAGCTCATTGCCAATAATTGAGATGTTTTGCCTATAGCCCTCAACCAGCCCATGAAGTCTCTTGATCAGAATATCCAAGATATCTGTACGATCGTAAATTTTAATTTTTTCCATAAAATAAATTTTTAATGACGGGAGTTTTATTATAACATAAATTTCATAAATTTCTATAATAATTATATAAGCGGGTGAACGGGATCGAACCGTCGTATACAGCTTGGGAAGCTGTCATTCTGCCACTGAATTACACCCGCAAGCCAATCACCCGAAACACTTCTCCATCAATTTTATAGAGCAATATTCGCTGCACATCGTACAAACATCTTCTAATTTAGGGTTGGATGTCTTTCTGTATCTTTTTGCCTTATCCGGATCAAAGGATAAGCTAATCTGTGTTTTCCAGTCCCTTTCTTTCCTAGCCTTAGATAATCTTTTATCTATCTGCCATGCGTATTTCATTCCCTTGCTTATATCGGCTGCGTGAGCAGCTATTTTTGATGCAATTACACCTTCTTTTACATCTTCTATATCAGGATGTTTCAGATGTTCTGAAGGCGTAACATAACATAGGAAATCAGCACCTACACTTGCAGCAAGACATGCTCCTATTGCGCTTGAGATATGGTCATATCCTAAAGCTCTGTCCGTTACTAGAGGCCCTAATACATAGAATGGTGCTTGGTTACATATTTTCTTTTCAAGTTCAACATTTTTTTTAATCTGGTTTAGAGGTACATGGCCAGGTCCTTCAATCATAACCTGTACACCTTTTTCTTTAGCACGTTCACATAGCATTCCAAGAGTTTTAAGCTCACTAACCTGGGCTGTATCTGTTGCATCTAATATTGAGCCTGGCCTAAGCCCGTCTCCCAGGCTCAAGGTGATATCATATTCTTTTGCAATTTCTAATATATCATCGAAATATTCGAACAGAGGGTTTTCTCTTTTATGATGAGTAATCCAATTCGCAAGTATTGCGCCACCCCTACTGACTATGCCCAGTAATCTTTTTTTCTTTCTTAATATTTCAACATTACTCTTTGTCACCCCGGAATGTATTGTAAAAAAATCCACACCGTCTTGGGCCTGCATTTTTATTGTATCCATTAAGTCATCTTTGGTCATCTTTAAAAATGAACCCTTTCTTCTTTTGGCCTCTACTGCAGCTTCATATATGCAGACAGTTCCGACTGGTATAGGTGAATTGTGAATAACCTTTTTTCTTATTAGAGCTAAGTTACCCCCGATGCTTAAGTCCATGACCGTATCTGCGCCATATTTGACCAAGCAGTCGAGTTTTTTTAGTTCAAAGTCAATTGAAGATTTATCGGTTGAAGTGCCAATATTTGCATTTATTTTAGTTTTTAGGCCCTTGCCTATTCCACAAGGCTTGGATATTTTTTTTCTGTTATTCAAAGGTAAAACTATAAACCCTTGTTTGATTCTTTTACAGAGTTCTAAGGCAGAAATTTCCTCTCTTCTTGCAATTTCTCGCATTAGCGGAGTTATTTTATTAAGTTTTGCAAATTCAAGTTGGGTCATCTTGTTAAAATATTTTTAAATTATTTTAAATCTTTATTTATTGTTTTACAAAATCTTACGAGCTTTTTTCTCCAATTCATATATTGAAAAACGTAATTTCTTTAATGCTAAGGGTAATTTTCTATTTTTAAGTAACTTTGAAAATTCTTCAAGGACCCTTGTGGATTCCTTTGTCCTTTGTATGTTAGCATAGAATATATCTTCTACGTTGCATCTTTTTAACTCAGGAATGCTTGTATGCTTGCCAATATCTTGCAGGGTGTTCCTCTGGGCGATTATTTTTTTAAAGCCAACTGGCATAGATTTTGCAATTTTATTCAGTCTGTGCCTTGAGTCTTTAAATTTAAGGGTCAGCAGCTTATTGTTGTATATGAATCTTAATATGTCTTCACATACGCGAAGCCCTTCCCTTGCCCTGTTTAAATTAGCATCTATTAATCTAAGGATTTCTTTTTTCACTCTTTATTTTCTTGATTATCTGCGTAGTGGAATATCCTTTAAGAAGAGGTATTGAAATGACCCTTCCTTTTCTAGATAACACTTCCTCTGCCCCTACAATGAGCTCTTTTTTCCAATCTCCTCCTTTTGTAAGGATGTTGGGCTTTATAGCCTTAATTAATTGAATCGGAGTAGCGTCATTAAATGAGATAACAAAATCTACACACTCTAAAGCAGCAAGACAGCCCAATCTCACTTTAAGGCTATTTATCGGTCTTGTTTTTCCTTTCAATCTTTTTACTGACTTGTCTGAGTTTACCCCTATAATTAAAATCTCGCCATAGCTTTTAGATTTCTCAAGATATTTTATATGGCCAAGATGCATAATATCAAAACATCCATTGGTAAAAACAATCCTCTTAGACCTCTTCTTTAAGGCCTTTACTATTTTTAAAAGTTTAGGCAGAGTTATAATTTTTTTCTTTATCATTTTTTTGATTAAAAAAGGAGGTAATTATTTGCTAAACTCCTCTTCGACCAGCTCGCATATTATATGGCAGATTAAAATATGACCTTCTTGAATCCTTGCGGTTTTATTTGAAGGGACATTTATGCTTATATCAGCCATTTTTGACAAAAGACTATTGTTTCTGCCGGTGAGCCCTACTACCTTTATCTTTTGTTTCTTTGCCTGTTTGACAGCCTCAATAATATTTTTTGACCTCCCGCTTGTTGAAATGGCAAATATGGTATCAACTCTTGATCCCAGGGCCTCAATTTGCCTTTTGTATACCTGATCAAAACCAAGGTCATTGCCAATAGCTGTAAGAATAGATGTGTCTGTGGTGAGGGCTATAGCAGCTATCGCCCGTCTATTTTTCTGGAATCTAGAGACTAATTCTGCTGCCATGTGCTGGCTGTCGCTGGCAGAACCACCGTTGCCAAAGATCATTACCTTGCCACCCTTTTTTATTGAGCTAACAATTGCTAAGGAGGCCTTTCTTATGTTGTCTATCTGTGTCTCTAGTATCTCTTGTTTTGCCAGGAGAGATTCAACAATTAGGTCCTGAATTCTTTCTTTAATAATGTCATTCTTCATATTTACATGTATCTTACTGGGGTATCTTTAATTTCTTTAAAAATAGGAGTATATGCAGCAGCCTGCCTGCCAAAAAATATACCAATATGTTCATGAAGAGCGACCTCATTTAAATCAACATGCCTTTGCTTAATGGCATCTGCAATTTTCATATAATAGACTTCTTTTCCATGCATATTTGCAACGGTCACTCCAAAGATACCCTTATTAAGAAGCATTATTGATGCTGCTCCAATCTCTTTTCCAAAATTTGCATCATATGCCGATGTGTTACCGCATCTTACAAGATGTCCCGGCGTCACTTGACGTACCTCTGGGATGTCCAAGATGCCCTCTACATACATATGGCTTCTTTTCATAAATTTTACTATCTCAGGGTCTGCCTTAAGCCTTTTGGTAACCTCTTGGCAGACATATTTACCTGCACCTGTAAGCTTTTTGTGGCCAAATGCATCAACGCCAGCGTTATCATCAACCAGCTCCTTACCGCTTGCATCTGTCAGGCCTTCAGCAACAAAAATAATATATGCGCCTGCCTTTACATCGCTTTTATCTATACGTTGCGTAAATCTTGTTCTTATATGATTATGAAGAAGATCAAAATCTGCAGGTATCTCTGGAATCAAAATGCTGTCTGCATCTGCGCATACTCCACCTCTAAAAGCAGTATGTCCTGCATATCTGCCAAATACCTC
>JBFZAD010000224.1:0-12743 GCA_041309125.1 Candidatus Omnitrophota bacterium | reverse complement strand
GAATTATTTGATAAGATAGCGCCAAAGGATAATAGATATCACCACGATGATACCTGGCACGATGGCAATGGTTACTCGCACGTTCGAGCCTCTTTATTAGGAAGCTCAGCAAGCTTTCCTTTCTCTGGAAGCAAACTAGTACTTGGAACATGGCAGCAGATAATATTTATTGATTTTGATAATAGGCCACGCCAACGTAAGATCACCCTGCAATTTGTTGGAGAATAATGCAAAAGATAAAACAATTTGTTACAAATGAATACTGCATAAAATGCCTGGGTTGCTGCAGGTTTGCTGAACAAAAATCAGTTTGGTCACCGCAATCAATAGAGCCAATTCAGAATGGAGATTCTTTTGTCTGTCCAAATCTGGAATTAGAGAATAATAAATGTAAAATTTATAATAGCAGGCCATTTGATTGTGAACTTTATCCGTTTTTATTGCACAAGATAAATAAGAAGGTATATCTAGCAGCTGACTTTAAATGCCCTTTTCTTAAAAGTAAATTAGACACCAGAGAGGTTAGAGATTACATAAAATATTTGGAGGGATTCTTCAGCAGTGAAGATTCTTTGGATTTTCTCAGTAAAAATGAAAAGTTTATTTTATCTTATCCTGAGGATATTAAAGTAATCTTAGAGCTGGTAAAGTTAAATGAAGTTATTTGATCCGAATAAGAAAGATGCAAAAAGATTAGTAGAAAAGTTTCTGAAGAGGGAAAGAGGATCCTTATCCAGCCATTCCTTTATTAACCTCTTCATCTGGCAGGATTTTTTTAAATTTTACTATGAAATTATAGATAATCAGCTTTGCATATTTGCAAAAGACGAAGTAGGTACTTTTTTGTATTTGCCTCCTCTGGGAAGCGGAGTAAGTAAAGATGCAATTATTTCATCTTTTCAAATTATGAATTCTTTTAATAAAAATACAGAAGTTTCGCGTATTGAGAATATAGAAGAAGCGGATTTAATAAATTACAAAGGCTTAGGCTATAAAACATACTTAAAATCAAAGGATTATCTGCACAGCACAAAAGATTTAATAAATCTGACTGGAAATAGATTTAAATCTAAAAGGTCGTCTTATAATTACTTTATTAGAAATTACAGTTATGAATTCTTTGATTATGAGAATAAATATAGGGATGAGTGTCTTAGGCTTTTTAAATTATGGCAGGGCTTAAGATTAAATAAGCATGAAGACCAGATATACAATGCCATGTTAAAACAGTCGCAAGTATCTTTTAAGCGCATGCTTCTAAATGCGGATTTCTTAAGTGTTATTGGATGCGTAGTAAAGGTAGATGGTAAAATAAAGGCTTCTAGCTTTGGTTATAAGTTGGACAAAGAAACCTTTTGCATAAATTTTGAGATCTCTGATTTAAAAATAAAAGGAATATCCCAGTTTATATTTAGGGAGTTTTGTAAAAGAATGAAAAAATTTAAGTATGTCAATGTTATGGACGATTCGGGCTTGAGTAATTTAGAAAGGGTTAAGCTTTCATATAGCCCTTTGAGACTAATTCCAAGCTATTGCGCAAAGATATGAATAAACCTATAAATGAAGTTGAGTTTGTGATATTTGATGTTGAGACAACCGGGCTTAGTCCAAATGCCGGAGATAGGATTTGTGAGCTTGCCGCAATAAGGGTGAAAAATAAGAATGAGATTGCCAGATTCCACTCTCTTATTAATCCGGGATTTCCAATGCCATTACCTGCGTATGAAATACATCATATTTCAGATGGCATGTTAAGTGATGCTGCGCAGGCAAAGGATGTGCTTCCGTCATTTTTAGAATTTATAAGGGAGAGCGTGTTGACTGGTTATAATGTCGGATTTGATCTGGGATTTTTGGAGAATGAGCTGAAGCTTATCGATAAGAAACTACAGCCGAATATCCCTTCGGTAGACATTTTAAAGATGGCAAGAAGGCTATATACAGATAAACAGAGCTATTCTTTGTCTAATTTCTCAAAAGAAATAGGGTTAAACGTCCCGCAAATACACAGGGCAATGCAGGATGTTGAATTGACAAAAGAGGTTTTTGATAATCTGCTTATAAAAATGGAGTATCAGTCTATCAAGGATTTTACAACTATGCATAATCTTTTTGGATTAAATCTTGAATTGATTAATCAGGAAAACAATCTAAAAATCGCCGAGATAATCAGAGCAATAGACTTAAAGGCAAAAATAAAGATCAAATATTTTACCTCATCAAGTGGTGAGACTTCAGAGAGAGAGGTATCGCCCTTAGAGATTAGGCAGGATAAAAATAAATATTATCTTATTGGTTTCTGCCATATGAGAAAAGAAGAGCGCACATTTAGTATTAGCAATATAATAAGCCTGCAATTATAGATCTTTGAGCAGTGTGCTTAGTTGGGTTACGGTAAGGGTTACGGTTACGATGCCCGTTTCGTTGAGCGGCTACGGTTACGTCTATTCTCTACGTTACCGTTACCCTAACCGATACGGGCTTCGTCACCATAGCCGTTTTACGATAGACGAGAGAATTATATATATTCTTTAATAATTTATGGACATAGAGGTTAAGACCTATAAATACGGATTAGATCCAATAAATATTTTCAAGAGATTTAAAGACAAGAAGCTTTGCTTTTTCTTAGACAGTAGTTACAGAAATTTTGGCCTTGGGAGGTATTCTATAATAGGATTTGAGCCATTCTTTGTTTTAAGGACAAAAGATAAAGAAAACCCTTTTTTAAAATTAAGGGAATTAATAAATAAATTCAATATACAAGGCATAAACAAGATACCTTTTTTAGGAGGTGCAGTTGGCTATTTTTCTTATGATTTAGGCTCTATCCTGGAAAGGAAGTCAAACCCTTCTTTTAGAAATGATGATTTATTCCTTCCTTCGTCAATAATTGGTTTTTATGACAGCGGTATAATTTTTGATAACGCAAAGAAGCTCATGACCGCATTTTCAACCGGGATCCCGGAAAAAGGGCTTCTGGCAAAGAAAAGGGCAAGGTACAGGCTTAAACAGATCACAGATAATTTAGCAAACGACATCAAGGTAGAGGTAGTTAGGAAAGTTAATGGAAATATCGAATCTCACGTAGAGTCTAATTTTAAAAAAGAAGAATACCTTAAAGCTATAAAAAAGGCAAAGGATTATATACGAAAGGGCGATATATACCAGGTTAATCTATCACAGAGATTTAAGACTTCTTGTAATACAGATAGTTTTACTCTATATTCACGATTGAGAGATATCAGCCCAAATCCATTTGGAGCTTATTTTGATTTTGGAGATTTCCAGATTTTAAGTTCTTCTCCTGAGAGATTTTTATATTTTGATGGGCATAGGGTTGTAACCCGGCCTATGAAGGGTACAAGACCACGTGCAAAAAATATATCAAGAGATAAGACTTTACGCAATCAATTGATAGATAGCCAAAAGGATAAGGCAGAGCTTCTGATGATTACAGATTTAGAGCGCAATGATTTAGGCAAGGTTTGTAAGTATAGCTCTGTAAGGGTGAAGAGGCTACGTTGTGTAGAAGATTATGCAACTGTATTCCAGACAACATCAGAGGTTGAAGGGATTTTGCACAAAGATAGAGATAGGGTTGATTTAATCAAGGCATGCTTTCCAGGTGGTTCTATTACAGGATGCCCAAAGATAAGGGCCATGCAGATTATTAATGAGCTTGAGCCGACAAAGAGAAATATCTATACGGGCTCATTGGGTTATCTTGGTTTTAATAATACTATGGATTTAAACATCGTGATTCGTACAATAGTAAAAAAGAATAATAATGTTTATTTTGGTGTAGGAGGCGGAATTGTCTGGGATTCTAATCCTGTTAAAGAGTATGAAGAGACTTTGGTAAAGGCTAAGGCGCTTATTCAGGCGCTTGGTAGAAAAAATAATTAACAGATGGCTAGAGTAATCTTTTTAAACGGAAAATTATTACCAGCACAAAAGGCTGAAATGGGCCCAGGTCTTAGCTATGGATTGGGCCTATTTGAGACAATGCGTTCATATAATTATAAGGTCTTTTGTCTTGATGAGCATATAAATAGGCTGCGTAAATCTTGTGCAACATTAAATCTTTCTGCGCCTTCATATAAATCACTTGAAGATTCCATAAAAAGAACTCTAAAGGCAGGCAAATCTCCTGATTCTTATGTAAGACTTAATGTATGGAAGGCGGAAAACGGTATAAACACTTCAGTCATTGTAAAAAAGTTTGATATGTACAAGAGCGCTATGTATAAGAAAGGCTTTAAAGCAATTCTTTGCAAATATCGCGTTGACGAGTCCTCTCCTTCGGCAGGATTAAAAACAATGAATTATTTAAACTTTTTAATGGCACGCAAATTTGCAGAAAGAAAAGGATTCGATGAGGCAATTCTTTTAAATACAAAAGGCGATTGTTGTGAAGGCTCTCGCACAAATATTTTCTTAATCAGGAAAAATGTAATATATACGCCTTCTTTAGATTCAGGTTGTATAGAAGGGATAGCAAGAAGGACAGTTTTACGATTGGCACATAAAAAGAATATAAAGGCAATTGAAAAGAAAATAAGTCTGAATGATTTCAAATACACAGGTGAGGCATTTATTACAAATTCTTTAATGGAGATAATGCCATTGGTTGAGATTAATAATACCAGCATAGGCAATGGCAAGCCAGGCGTGATAACAAAATTGTTATTAGAAGAATATAGAAGATTGACGAAATGAAGACGATTGATTTAAAAATCAATATAAAGAAACCAATACTTGCTTGCGGGGCACATTCAAAGGCATCTTTTTCTTTTGCTAAAGGAAATTCAGTATTCTTAAGCGAACCCTTTGGTAACTTAGAAGACCCGGCAGCACTGAAGGACTACATTCAAGAAATTAATCTCTATAAAAAGAGATTGCATGTTAACCCGCAGATAATTGCATATGATATGCATCCTGATTATATTTCTACAAAATATGCCTTGGCGAATTTAAATGGCAAGCCCGGTGTGCCAATTCAACACCATCATGCGCATATAGTAAGCTTAATGGTGGATAATAATATTAATGAAAAGGTCATAGGGGTTGCCTTTGATGGCACTGGCTTTGGAGTTGATGGTAACTTATGGGGTGGAGAATTTTTTATATGCGATTATAAGGATTTTAAACGAATGGGGCATATTAAATATATCCAGCTAATTGGAGCACAGCAGGCAATAAGAGAGCCATATAGAATTGCATATGCGTGGCTTGATAAGATTTATAATGGCAAACTTTTTAATATAAAGATTGATTTTACCAGGTATATTAGAAAAAAAGAAATAGGTATTCTAAAGAGGATGAAAGATGCTAACTTTAACTCTCCGTTTACAAGTAGTGTAGGGCGTTTATTCGACGCAGTGGCATCCTTAATAGGACTTTGTTATGAAGTTGAGTTTGAAGGAGAGGCGGCCGTTGCGCTGGAGAGAATCGCGGCAGGGGCCTCAGGCCTCAGGCCTCAAGCTCCATGCTATAAGTACAAGATTAATAAAGAAAATAAAATGTTTGTGATCAATCCTGAGCTAATTTTTAAATGGATCATATCAGATTTAAAAAAGAAAATTGACAAAGAGGATATTGCATTAAAGTTTCATAATACAATTGCAGAGATTATTAAAGAAGTCTGTGTTAAAATAAGGAATACTTCGAGGCTTAATAAAGTTGTTTTAAGCGGTGGGGTATTTCAAAATAAGATATTATTAAGTTTAGCAAATGATGCATTAAAGGAAGAAGGTTTTCTTGTGTATACAGGAAATAAAGTCTCTTGCAATGATTCGGGTATTGCCTTAGGCCAAGCGGTAATAGCAAATAGCAAATGGCTAATAGCAAATAGCAATAAAGGATAGACAATGTGTTTAGCGGTTCCGCTTGAGATAGTAAAGATTAAGGGTGAATTTGCCGAGGTAAAGATTGGCAAAAAGAGGATGAGTGTCAATATCCAGATGCTCTCTGATGCTAAGATTGGAGATTACATATTAGTGCATGCTGGATTTGCGATCCAAAGAATTGATCCGGTTAATGCAAAGAAGACATTAGATTTAATAAATGAAATACATTGATGAATATAGAAGCAGCCAGAGATGTAAAAAGATTGTTAGCCTAATCAATGAGTTTGATCTTAAAAAAGGTATTAATCTCATGGAGGTCTGCGGAACTCACACTGCAAACTTTTTTCGTTTTGGCTTAAAGAAGCTTTTGCCGAATAAAATAAATTTTATTTCAGGGCCAGGATGCCCGGTTTGCGTATCCCATCAAAGCTACATTGACAAGGCAATTGAGCTGTCTAAGAATAAAGATATTATTATTGCTACATTTGGCGATATGTTGCGTGTGCCAGGGACAAATGCAAGCCTTGAAAAGCAAAGATCACAAGGGACAGATATAAGGATAGTCTATTCTTGCCTTGATTCCCTAGATATTGCAAAGAAGAGAAAAGATAAAAAAATAGTGTTCTTAGGAGTTGGCTTTGAGACAACTTCTCCGACAATAGCTGCGACAATACTAACGGCGAGAAAAGAAAGAATAAAGAACTTTTTTATTCTTCCTTCATTTAAGCTGATACCTCCTGCAATGAAGGCATTATTAAAGGACAAAGTAAATATCGATGGATTCCTGTGTCCGGGGCATGTATCGACTATTATAGGACTTAGGCCTTACGAAGATATTGCCGCTGGATATAAAATACCATGTGTGATAGCCGGCTTTGAGCCCTTGGATATCCTTGAGGGCATTTATATGCTTACAAGACAGATTATGAAGAAAGAGGCAAGGGTAGAAAACCAATATATACGCGCAGTCGAACATAACGGAAATCCGGCTGCCTTAAAGATTATCAATAAAGTTTTTAAAGTTTCTTTTGAAAATTGGAGAGGTATTGGTAAAATTGATAAGAGTGGTTTAAGGCTAAAAGATGCCTTTATTGACTTTGATGCAGAGAAATTCATATCTGGTTTTAAGTCAAAGATTACAAGCGAAGAAAAATGCCGATGCGGCGAAGTGCTTAAAGGATTGATAAGGCCAAAGGAGTGTAAGTATTTTAGAAGAGTTTGCTCTCCGCAAAATCCTCTTGGGCCTTGCATGGTTTCAAGCGAAGGCGCATGCGGTATATATTATCGCTATGAAAAATTATAGGAGCGTAGGATGAAAAGAGCAATACTATCTATTTGTGTCATTTTTATATTAGCCGGGTGTTATAGCAGCCCAATTGAAAAGGCAGATGTATATTCAAAAGAGAGCGAGAACTTATATCAATTGGCTGTCAGTGAATATAAGAATGCAGTAGAGTCTAAAAAATCCGATACATGGGCTCGATTTAAATTGGGGAGTCTGTATTATTTCCACGGCGAATACAAGTCTGCCATAGATATCTTAGAGGGGCTAGATTCCCAAGAGTCAAACAGAGTTCTTGCTATCAGTTATTATAAGAATGGTGATTATACTAAGGGATTAGCCATTTTTGATAGGATGCAAAATTTAAAAGACGCAGAGTTTCTTTACTATTATGCATTGACTTGCGAGAAGTTAAATCTGTATGATCAGGCCCTTGGTATATATAAGAAGATAAGAGATGTTAAATTTATGAAATTAGCAACTGATAGGATTAATGCAATCCAGGTTATTTCACAAGAGCTTCATTTAGGAGAGGGAGATAAATTCCTGAATGAATTAATAAAAAATTCTGGCGCTAAAGAAGATTATCCCCAGGCAGGCGCTGTTATGCTTTTAGTAGATGAAGAGGTCCAATTGACAAAAGATAATAAGGCAATATTTACCCTGCATATGATTGCAAAGATACTTAATGACAGGGGAAAGAATGATTTTTCCGAGATTGAAATAGGCTATGATTCTACTTATGAGACAGTTGAGTTAGAATATGCAAGGACTATTAAGCCGGATGGTTCATTTGTCTGGGTGGGTGATAAAAATATCAGGGATGTTTCAAAATATCTTAATTTTCCTCTATACAGCAATGCACGCGCAAGGATTATCTCAATGCCGGAGTTAGAGGATGGGGCAATAGTAGAATATAAAACAAAAATTACAAGAAACAAGCTTATTGCCGGGGATAATTTCGTAATGAACTATCGCCTTTATGAAAAAGAGCCCATAGAAAAGGCCAAATTCAACATTATCGTGGAAAACGGAAAAAAGTTTAATATAAAAATTATCAACAAAGAATACAATAAAGGCGATTTTGATTTAGAGCCAAAGATAACACAACAAAATGACAAGACCATTTATACAGTAGAGCTCGCCAATATTCCTCAATTGATGCCTGAGGCAGATATGGTTGCTGCCTCATGGGTGAACCCCGGCATTTTATTTTCTACATTTAGCTCTTGGGATGATATCTATAATTGGTGGTGGCCTCTGGCAAAGGATAAAATTATCTTGGACAGGTCAATTAAACAAAAAGTCCAGGAGCTCATAAGAGATAAGAAAACCGAAGAAGAGAAAATACGCGCAATCTGTCATTACTGTGGTTCAGAAATTCGCTATGTAGCTGTAAGCTATGGAGCTGCAGGGTATGAGCCGCATTCTGCAACAGAGATATTTCAGAATAAATACGGAGACTGTAAGGACCAGACAATACTTTTAATAACTATGCTCAAAGAAGCCGGAATAAATGCATACCCTGTATTAATCCCAACAAAAGATTTAGTAAATCTAGATGAGGATTTTCCTTTTATGTATTTTAACCATGCAATTGCTGCCATAAGATTAGATAAAGATTTGATATTTTTTGATCCAACCGCAGAAACCTGCGCATTTAGAGATTTGCCTGAGGGAGATCAGGATAGAAGGGTTTTGGTAATTAAAGAGGATGCGCTAGAGATTCAAAAGACTCCTCTTTATCCGGAAGGGCATAATATATCTGAACTGGATGTAAATATTGAAATAAAAAAAGATGAGGGTATATTTGCCAAGCGTAATGTCGTTACAAGCGGAGCGTATGCACAAGGTCAGAGATATTGGCTAAAATATACACCACCACAGTTTATACACGATGCATTAGAGGCAAGAATTCAGGATTTTGCAATCGGTGCAAAATTGCTTAACTATGATGTTAAAAATTTGGAAGATCTGTCGCTTCCATCAAATCTTACATATGAATTCCAAGGGAATCATTTTTTAACAAGATCAGGCCCGGCAAGGATTATGCCCTCTTTAAGCGGCATTTCCACATCATTAGTTTCAAGGGAGACCAGAGAATATCCCATTGATATGGGTATACCTGGAATATCCAGGATTAAAATGGCTATAAAGTTGCCTTCTAATTTTAGCGTAAGGTATCTGCCATCCTCTGTTACAAAAGAAAGCAAGTGGCTAAGCTTTAAAAACGAATACAAGGTAAATGACGGCGTATTATATTTTATGCAGCAGCAGAGCAACAAAGCAACAGAGGTTGCCGTTGAAGAATATAAAGAATTTAAGGCGTTTTTAGAAGGCCTTGCGAAGGATATAGACCAGGCGGTAATCTTAGAGAAAACCGTTGAATAATCAATAGCGTGAAGAAAAAAAGCTCGAGAAACACAAAGGAAATACTTAGCGGTATTTTTAAAAGGCTTTATTCTCATTTTGGACCACAACATTGGTGGCCTGGAGATTCTCCTTTTGAAGTGATGGTAGGGGCTATACTTACCCAGAATACGAATTGGCAAAATGTCAGTAAGGCAATAACAAATTTAAAAAAACAAAGAGTTTTATCTGCAGAAAAGATACATAGAATTTCAATATCAAAATTAGCCAGCCTAATTAAACCTGCAGGTTATTTTAATGTAAAAGCAAAAAGGCTTAAGAACTTTTTGGAGTTTTTTATGACAGGATATCAAGGCAGCATTAGGACTCTTTCCAATAAGGAAATGCTTACCTGCAGAGAAGAGCTTTTGCAGGTAAATGGCATTGGTCCTGAAACTGCAGACTCGATGCTTCTATATGCACTGAATAAACCTATGTTTGTGGTTGATGCCTATACAAAGAGGATTTTATCAAGACATAATCTCATCAAGGAAGATGCATCATATGATGGAGTGCAAAGGCTTTTTATGGAGCATCTGCCAAATGACCTTAACTTATTTAATGAATACCATGCATTGATTGTAAGATTAGGTAAAGATATTTGTAAGACCAAGCCACTATGCAATATCTGTCCTTTAAAAAATGAGATTTGATATTAAAAAAGTATTTATTTTATTAGGTATATTTTATATATTAACAGGCCATTCTTTTGCCGAAAACCATCCCAAATATTCTATAAACTGTCAATTGGATACCCAAGGGCATACTATTTACGCAAAGCAAATAGTAGAATTTACCAATAAGACGAATAATAATTTAGATTCTATTTATTTTCACATATACCCTAATAAAAAATATACCGAGAAAGAAATAGACTTCTTTTACAAGTATGCTGGCTATTTTAAGGTTAATCCTTTTCCTGGAGGATTTGATCCAGGAGGATTTGATCTTGAGTCTGCCGAATGTTCCGGGGAAAAGGCAAACTATTCGATAGAAGGCAATGACCGGACAATATTAAAGATAGAATTACCCGAGGTATTAAAACCGCAGGATTCAATAATAATTGATTTAAAATATTCGGTAAAGATACCTCATATGTATGGCAGATTTGGTTGGCATAATGATATTATTGCGCTTAACCGCTGGTATCCTATTCTTTCTATGCTGGATGAGAAGGGCTGGCATAATTATCCATTCTACGCCTTTCATCAACCCTATTTCTCTGAAAGCAGCTACTACGAGATTACGCTGACGCTTCCAGAAGATAATGTTGTAGCGCATAGCGGCATCTTAAAAGATGAAAAGAAGAATAATGATAATACAAAGAAGTTAGTTTTGGAAAGCGAATTGCCTATAAGGGATTTTTCCCTAGCTATAAGCCCAAGCTTTAAACAAAAATCAATTTTAATCGATGAAACAAAGATTACTTCATATTACCTTGAGAGAGACGAGAAAGGAGCAGACGATGCCTTAAATAGCGCAAGAGATTTATTAAGATATTACGGAGGGCAACTTGGGAAATATCCATATAAGGAATTTTGTATAGCCCCTGTGTATCTGGCTTATGGAGGCCATGAGGCAGCAAATATGATATTTGTTGATACAAGGTTTTATAGATTACCAGGCTTTCTTTCCAGGTATTTTGATTTTCTAATTTCTCACGAAACAGGGCACCAGTGGTTTTATAATGTAATTGGTTCAGACGAATATAAAGAGACATTCTTAGACGAAGGCCTAAATTCATATTGGATACATAGGTATCTTGAGGATAAGTATGGCGTGGATGCAGAGGTTTTAAATTTACCCGAGTCAATTAAGTGGTTTATCCCTAACTTTAAGTTTAAAGATTCAGCTGTATACAGGTATATATTCATGGCAAAAAATAGTTATGACAGGCCTATAATCAGAGATCTATCGAGTTTTCAGGAGCTATCTTCGATATTTGCTATTACATATGGCAAGGGCTCGGGTGTTCTCTTTATGCTGGAGTCAATTGTAGGCAAAGAAGTTTTAGACAAGATAATGAAAAGATACGCACAAGAAAATAAATTTAAGAATTCAAGCCTTGAGGGATTTATAAAAATATGCAGCGAGGAAGGCAAAAAAGACTTAAAGCCCTTCTTTGATCAGTGGCTTTATGGCAATGATAAATGCGATTATTCCATAAAAGATGTTTTAGGTAATAAGATAATCTTAAAGAAGAAAGAAAAGGCAACTGTACCGATAGAATTAAATGTAGAATTTCAAGATAAAAGCGTAGAAAAGATAAATTGGGATGGGGCTGAAGAAGAAAAAGAGATCCTGTTGGATAAAAATAAAAGGATAAAGAAGGCATGGTTAGATCAAGGCACGCTTATATTAGATTTGGATCAGACAGACAATCACTGGCCTCGTAAGTTAAATAAACAATTTGTGCCCCTGTATTCATTTCTTTATGAGATACCCGTAGCCCTGCCCAGCGACTCCTATAATATATTATACGGGCCTTCATTAGATGACGGTATCGGAGCAAGGATTTCTTTTCAAAAACCATATGATAATATGTCCTATTTAACTAGCGGTTATGATTTTAGTTCTAGGGTATGGCTTTCGAAATTAGGCGCATCATTTAATCATATTCTTGATAAGCAGATTAAGTTAGGATTTGAATTATTCAATAAAGAAGATTATGATTATGATGAAAAATTAACAGGTGGTAAGGTATATCTACGTAAAGAGTTATGGCCTGTGACATATAGCCTTGCTCAAGAGAACGATAATGTTTCTTTATATCTATTAAGAAACAGAAAATTTGCTCAATCGTCGCAGGACAGCTTAAAAGAGCCAACGACTTTTCATTACAAGGTAAATGATGAGGCGATAATAGGAGCATCTTTAGAAATAAGCAGACAAGCCCCCTATCCTGATCCTATAAAGGGGTATAAGATTAGCGCAAGCATGGAAAATGCAGGCCATTTTATTGGAGGCGATGAGGCCTTTTGGAGAAATAGCATCTCTTTTAGTAATATCAATAGTTTCATAACCGGTCAGAAGCTGGCGTACAGAGTAAAATATGGCCTTGGTTTTCCAAAGGATAAGTATCTATACGAATTAGGAGGGCCAAAGGGGTTAAGAGGCTATGATAGAAAGGATATTCAGGGGAGTAATTCCTTATTGTCAAGCGTAGAATATCGTGTTAGCATATTGGATAATTTGGGCGT
>JBFZAD010000223.1:0-3552 GCA_041309125.1 Candidatus Omnitrophota bacterium | reverse complement strand
AAGTAAAATTTTTTTCATCTTTCCTCCTAACTCCTTACTCAAAACTCCTAACTATTCTCCATATCATCTTCTCCTTATTTCAATATAGAGTTTGGAGCTATGAGTTTGGAGTTTTTACTCCTA
The DNA here is from genome assembly GCA_041309125.1 of Candidatus Omnitrophota bacterium. GTDB lineage: Bacteria > Omnitrophota > Gorgyraeia > Gygaellales > Gygaellaceae > JBFZAD01. The sequence goes on along the minus strand of JBFZAD010000223.1, from coordinate 3,429 downwards.
ACTCCCAACTCCTAACTATACTATACGCTATTCGCTAACCGCTATACGCTACTAATTATACCACTCTCTCCCCAAAATTAAACCTGAAATTTGCTATGCTATAGATTAGAAAAATAAGGCGGGGTTGATATGAACTGCAACTGCAATTTCTAATGTTGCACTTTTAACAATGTACAAAGTGTAGCATTAGAGTGGAATAAAAAACGCAAAGACACAGTTGCGCTTTGCGTTTTTGCAATGATTGCTTCTGGTATAATTCTTTACTTAAACATACCGCCGATGTCTTTTAAAGATGGCCTTGCAGGCATGGTAATGGCTTTATAGTCAGAAGGTAGCTCAAATAGGGTTGGATCCTGCTGGCCGACCTTTATATTTTTATACTCCATCTGCCACTTGCCGTCTTCAGAAACTGTCTTGACCGGCAGGCCTAGATCCTTAAGAATCCAGGAGATTACTGCTGTCTTTTTACCATCTGAATCATAGACTATCCTGTATTTTTCTGCAAGCTTTCCATCAATTACCTCTTCGCCTAACAATGTTCTTTCTATTTCACCGCTAACCTTGTCTTTTCCTGCTATAAGATTTTCAGCTGGTATTGGCATTTGCATATACATCTTCTCCTGAGGCATAAGCATCCACATAACCTTCTTATCTAATCTTGTAATACTGACTGCCCCTTGCATCTCCATGCGTAGTTTATCTCCAGAAATAAAAATCTTGCCATTTGTTAAAGCCTTGCCGCTTCTACTAACTATATCCGCAGCAAAATTCTGGGCAAATGACAGGTTGCTGAAAATGAAGATAATAACTAGCGCCAATAAAAATCTATTCACATTCCTCATAAAAGCTCCTTTCTTTACATTTAACCAATCCCACCTACGAGGTGGCCGTGCGGGGACACCTACGAGGTGGGATTGGTTATTGATGAACGATGTCTTATTTTTATAGCTACTATTATGACTAGAATTATATATAAAAAGCTAAACCAGAAGAATGGTTTGTTATTTATAAGAAAGTTTACTACTTTTGTCTGATCTTTAAATATTGCATCGCCAACGAATGACAGTATGTATTGGATCCAAAATATCCTGATAGGCGAGCCTAATAATACCACAAAAAGATACCTTTTGAAACTTATTTTTGTAAGTGCGGCTATTGTGTCTAGAGCCTGGTAAGGAATTAAAGGAGCTGCCCTAAAGAGCAACAACCAGATAAAACCTGCACCTTGAACTTTTTCCTTGATAGCGCCGTCTTTATATTTGGCATCTTGAGCCAGGGAACCCTTGGCAATATACCTTGTAAAATTAAAGAATATAAAGCAATTTATAAGCTCTGAAATAAAAATAAGAATGGTGCTTATATATGCGCCATAAAATATCGCACCGATAATCTTAAGCGGCTCTTTGATAGGCCAGAGAAAGAAGGCTATTACTGTATATAAGAATATAAATAAAGCAAATTGCAAACCTAAAGGATATCTCGATAAGAAGTTCTCTATTGCGCTATGCTCTATCTTAAAATAAGAGCTAGAAAACCAGATAAGACAGATAACTACAATGAAAATAAGAGACCTGGTTATTGTTCGTTTAGGATAATCTTTCATTAACTTTGGGTACAGCTTCCCGAACAAGCCTAGAGACAGTTTCCCGAACAACTCGGAAGACGCTTCCCTAACGCCGCGGAAAGCGTCTCTAATCGTGCTAATCGTGTGTTTTCATAGGCTTAACCTGGACACCGCGTAGGTGTCCCCGAACGGACACCTACGCGGTGGTAAGATTGGCGGTGGTAAGATTGGGGTACTAAATTCCAAATCAGAAATCTATTCTTTCTGCTTTGATGCCTTCTTTAAAAGATCGATAAAATACTGGCTTTTAGATAATAAATATTCTCCACCTAGCCTTTCTACTTTATGCAAATCCTCCCAGCTTTTATTATATTCCTTATTATTAAAATAGACAAACGATCGATTATAATAGGCTTCTACGAAGTCTGGATCTAGCTGTATCGCCTTATTAAAATCAGAGATAGCTAAATCAAAATTGCCTTTTATTCCATAGATAATTCCCCGGTTGTTATAAGCCTGGCAAGATTGAGGGAAAATTTCTATTACCTTGTTGTAATCAAGCATTGCTTGATCTAAGTTGCCTGTAAGTTGATAAGCTAAGCCCCTATTGTTATAGACCTGTACAGCTTGAGGATCGATTTCTAATGCCTTGTTGTAATCAAGTATGGCTTGATTAAATTCACCTTTAATTTGATAAGCCACACCTCGGCTAATAAGTGGCCTTACCTTTTGAGGAGACTTATGGACAGCGTCATCCCACAAGGTTAGTTCGTCTTTCCAAAACTGATTCCTATGGTAAGTTAAAATTGAATAACAAAAGACTAACAAAGATAATATAAAAATCTCAGATTTTATTGTTTTTCTCTGATGTAAATAATATAAGCCGCAAACAATGAAAAAACTACCCCCAACCATAGGCAAGTAAAGCCTGTGCTCAAAAATTACATCTCTAATTGGCAAGATACTCGATTCTATTAAGAGTGCAATAAAGAACCAAAATATGCCAAATGAAACTAGCCTATATCTATGAAAAAGCCTTATACTTATCAAAATAGTAAAAATTAAAAATAGAAAACTAAATAAAATCGGTATTTCAAATATTGATTTTGCAACATGATAATCATAGTCTAAGTTCTGGTTTATAGGTATAAAGATAAGCCTAAAGTAAGTCACTATCACTCTAAGCTGAGTCAGGAAATAAGATACTACAGAAATGCCCTGAAAGGCACCGTCAAATCTTAGCATTTCTTTAAAATGCGCAGACTCAGTAACTAGCATTATCAATGGCATAACCAGGGATATAATTAAGAATGGGACAATGTATTTCCACTTAAAATTCTTTCTTATCCCAAAAAAGCAGAACTCATAAAGACATATCATAAATGGGAGGCTAATTGCTATTTCCTTACTAAAAATACTAATAAGTGCTGCTAAAAGAGACCCCCAATAATATAATTTCCAAATATATGACCCAGGCCTCTCTTCTTGCTTAAGCCTTGCCTTAACATAAAAACAAAGCGAAGCTATATAGAAAAATGTTACCAATATAACAGCACGTTGAGTAATATAATTTACAGCTTGGGTCTGTATAGGATGTAATAAGAATATAACGCCAATAAAAAAGGCGATTGGCTTGGCATGGACTGTTATTTTTTCTTTTCTTATTAATGGGGTATTAAAAGTCAACAGCGCCAACCACCAGACCAATATTGTTGAAGCCAGATGTATTATAAAATTAAAAATGTGATACCCTAAGACTTCAAGCCTGCCTAATTGATAATTGAAAGCGAAAGATAAATATGTTATAAAACGGGTAGGCCAAAAATTAAAAATTTCTTTGAGGTTGTTAATATTTCTTATGGCTG
>JBFZAD010000222.1:0-11365 GCA_041309125.1 Candidatus Omnitrophota bacterium | reverse complement strand
CTGCAACACCAATCAGTACACCCAGGATTGAAAGCGCTGAACGCATCTTGTGTGAAATCATGGCAAAACCAGCCTGCCTGAAATAATCTAAAAATTTAGTCCTGCCAATATTTTTGTGATTCCCTGAAAAAATATCATCACTAATTTTATATGAAGACTTTTCTGACTTTTCTGCAGAGCTTTTATCGGAAACAATCACCCCATCCCTAACATATATGATGCGTCTTGCATTCTGGGCTATCTCTATCTCATGAGTTACTACTACAATTGTCTTACCCTCTTGATTCAACCTTTTTAATATGGCAATGATTTCTTCTTGACTCTTGGAGTCTAGATTGCCTGTGGGCTCATCTGCAAAGATAATCAGCGGCTCATTGACCAATGCCCTGGCAATGGCAACACGCTGCTGTTGCCCTCCTGAAAGCTCATTAGGCCTATGAGATATGCGCTCACCAAGTCCAACCAGCTCTATTTTTTCCTTGGCCCTTTCCTTTAAATGACGCTTGCCTGCATAGACTAAAGGAAGCTCTGCATTCTCAAGCGCAGTCATCCTTGGTAAGAGATGAAACTGCTGAAAGATAAATCCAACTAGTTTATTTCTAATGACTGCCAATTCTTCATCTGACAATTTAGTTAATTCTCTGCCTGCAAGAAAAAAACCTCCTTTATCTGGCCTGTCTAAAAGACCCATGATATGCATAAGCGTGGATTTTCCTGACCCCGAAGGCCCCATAATAGCAACAAATTCTCCTGCCTCAATCTTTAGAGAGACATTTCTTAAGGCATTTACCTCTACCTTGCCCATTTTGTAAGTCTTGGATATACCTTTAAGCTCTATCATATATAAATTGCATGGTCCTTATCTACCTGCGGCGTGAAGGCATAAACGGATTCTTGGCTGAATCACTTTTGGGAAGCATATATTTTTTGCTTCTTACTACCACTGTATCATTGGAATTTAAACCTGAAATAACTTCAACATTTTTGTCATCACTTAAACCTATCTCAATTTCCTGTCTGATTGGCTCAGGGTTATCAGATTGCTTTACTAAACAATAAGCCTTGTCTTTTTCCTTTATTACTGCGTCAGCTGGCAATAGAAGGACGTCTATTTTGCTATTCTCTATGAAATCAACGGTTGCATTCATGCCTGAACGTAAAATTTCAGGTATGCTTTCCGGAATTAAATCTACCTCATATACCGTAACATTATTAACTGTCTTTGATTCATAATATATGTGGCCTACCTTTGAATTTATCTTAATTTCAGGATAGGCATCCAGAGCAATTACTGCGCTCTGGTCTAGCTTTATTTTACCGATATCAGTTTCATCCACCTGAGCCCTTATGATTAACTGATCAGATATTACTATTACGGCTTCGCTTGTAGTTATTGTTTGCCCTGGCTGGGTCTTGGCTACAATAACTTCTCCGCCAATTGGCGCAATTAACGGAATTGCCTTATACACATCCTTCCAATACAAAAGGGCCTCTTCTCCTTCGCCGCGCGCAGCATCCAACAGTGCAGCCCTTTCCGTAGAACTCATCCATGCCAAGGTTTGGCCGATTTTTATCCTTTCTCCTTCTTTGACCAAAATCTCCTCTATCCGTCCATTAACCGGAGGTTTGATCTCAAGGCGATTTTTAGGCAAGACTGACCCGGTTGCAGATATTGTATTCTGAATATTTCCTATGGCAGGCTTTATCTCTTTGACCGTTTCACCATTACCCTTAGCGTTCCTAAATTTATAAAAAACAAAGATAACGATAACAGCTACAATCAAAATTACAAAAATTATCTTAAATTTATTATGGCGCATACTCTAATGTTTCTCCTTTCGCTCTTATCCAGTTGGCCTCAGCAATCAATGCATTGGCCTGGGCATCCAGATATGATTTCTTCACCCTTACTAAATCATCCTCTATAATAATCCAGTTATCAAACGAAATAAAACCCGTTGAATATTGTGTTTCTGCAATCTTTGAACGTTCTAATGCAGCCTGTAACATCTTAGATTGAACATCTACAATTGCTATAGAATCTTGCAAATCCATCCAGGCCTGTTGAAGCGCAAGCTTAACGCTATCTCTTGTACTTTGCTCATTTGCCAATGCCTGATTATATGAGACTCGTGCCTGGGTGAGTTTTGCCGTGTTAAGGCCGCCTTCAAATAAGGGCAGATTTAAACTTAAGCCTAAATTCCACTGATCATCCTCTGGTGGCCAGTGAAAACTTTTTTTGTTTGCATTCCCTGTAGCTGTAATTTCAGGCCAGAAATTACCATAACTAGATTTAAGAGAAAAAAGCTTTGAGTTCTTCTCAAGAATAGCCTGTAAAACCGAAGGATTATTCGCAGTCAATTCTTCAAAGTCCGGGGCCTGACTCAGCAATTCTTTAGTATTAAATTCTCCCTTAACTAAAACTGGCTTGAATTCCTTGCGCCCCATCTCTTTGCTTAACTGCCTTTGAGTAAATTCCAAATTCCTCTTTGCCTGCAGGAGTTCATAATCCGCCTCTGCTAAATTTGCCTCTGCAGTTAAATGGGCACCTTTATGCTCAAGGCCGGATTGGTACTGAAGCGATATCAGGACTAAATTATCTCTTCTAATCTTTAATATATCCTGTACTACATTGATCAATTCTTGAGCCTTTAACAGATCAATAAATGCATTACGTAAATCTAGCCTAAGTTGCGCAGATGTAAATCGGTATGACTCTTTTGCCGCTTCAATATTGAAATTGGCTGCCTTTGTATCATTAACGCTCTTAAGGCCATCAAAAATTAATTGGGAGCCGCTGATACCTGCTGAATACGAATCGCTTGTCGAGCTTGACTTGGCACCACTGGTACTAGTAGTTGTGGTCTTGGCAGTTGAGGCTGAAGCGCTGGCACTAATTTGTGGATACAGCCCACTTTTGGTTACATCTTTAGCAGCTTTTTCTAGGTTGATATCCTCTTGGGCCACAATCAAATCAGGATTATTTTTTTGTGCCTCCACGATACAATCCTGCCAGGAAAGAGTTTCTTGGGCGTATAGTTGTTTTAGAGGAATTAATATTAATAATAGTATTAACAAAAATAATTTAAATATCATTATTTATTTTAAGTCCCTCTTTTTCTAGAATCATCCATAGCAAATCCTGCTATTATATCTTTGACAACTGAACCTGTCTTTAAGTTTCATTATTTAAGTCTTTTTTCCATTCTATAATCGTCCATAACAAATCCTGCTCCTATATCTTTGACAACAGAGTCTATCTTTCTGAATCCCATTTTCTTATAGGTAATTATTGAATTTAGATTCTTCTTACTTACCATTAGTGTAATTTTTTTAAGTTTTCTCTTTCTAGCAACTTGCAAAATAAATTCCAAACCCTTCTTGCCATATCCTTTATTGCGAAAGCCGGATTTAATGTAGAACTTACTTATAAATAATTCTCTCGTTTTTTTCTCAGGCACCAGACCCAAATATCCAATAAAATTAGCGCCTAATTTCATTAGATAATATAAAAATCCATCTTTGATTTGCAGCTCAATTGCCCTCTTTGATTGAAATTCTCTTAGCATATATTCTACTTGAGCAAGGCCAATTATTTCTATATAATATTGCCTCCAGATTTTGTTCGCAAGCCTTTCTACCTGAATAAGTTCTGAATTAGACGAAACCTTAACAAATTCAATATCTTTCATTAAATATTTATTTAAAAAATAAGTATATAATAAACAATATATCTTTTTAATATACCACTTTAAGTTAGAGAGTTCAATAAGAAAAGAGTAAAATGGGGGTATAATCAGCTAGCTCTAATTTTTAGGTTGGAATATTCTTTAACTTACACTGCTTCCATTGTAGAAGGCGGCTTTGGTGTAATATTATAAGTAACGCTTACAACTCCTGAAATTTCTGTGGTCATTCTCTTTGCCAGTATATCCAGGATCTTATACGGCAATTTTGTAGGACTGGCCTTTCTTGCATCAACGCTATCCCAAGAGCGTATCTCAATCTGCATTCCAAAATCTCTCTTGCCGTCACGTATACCTGTAACTCTATCCTGATGCAGAATTGCCATATATTGAAATGCCTTAACTTCGATCATCTCTTCTTCTAAGATACTGGTGGCCATGCGGACAATCTCTATTCTTTCAGGAGTTACCTCTCCTATAACCCTGGCAGAAAGCGCAGGACCAGGAAAAGGCATTCGATTAAATATGGATTCAGGCAAACCAAGATTATTTGCGACCTTTCTTACACCGTCCTTGCGCAACTCAACCAATGGCTCAATAATCTTATAGCCAAATGCCTTCTGGGGATCTATGCCAAGTTGCTCAAAAACATTGTGCTGCCTCTTGATACCAGCAACAGTCTCATCAACATCAGTAAGTATAGTTCCTTGCAATAAATATTTAATTCCGCTCTCTTTAACAAGCTTACCAAAGACATCTTTATAAAAAGTCTGGGTGATAGCCTCTCTTTTTTGCTCAGGGTCAGTGATGCCTTTTAAAGCATTAAAAAACTTTTCCCTTGCATCCACAATTCTTACCTCTACACCTAAATTCTTAAAGATTGATGCAACTCTTTTTGGCTCATCCTTTCTCATCAGGCCATTATCAATAAAATAGGTCTTCAGCCTCTTTCCTAATGCCTTATGTCCTAACATAGTAACTGCCGAGGAATCTACTCCTCCAGACAAGGCATTAATGGCCTCTCCATTTCCTACCAGATCCCGTATATGGCTTGATTTATCTTTTATAAATGCCTGTGGTTTTAAGTCTGTTGCCTTAATCTCCTTAATCGCTGGCATTAGCTCCTCCTTTTAGTTCTATGCACTTATTTGTTAACTATATCCCTAACAATTCCCTTGCATTTAATGAAAAGATTCTCTCTTTAAGCTTAGCTGGTATATCTAGTTGCTCTAAAAATTCTATATCTTCTTTCTGATCAATCAAAGGAAAGTCTGTGCCAAACAGGATTCTATCATCAGGATGAGCGAGTATAAGCCTTTTTATCTCTTCTTTTGGCAGATGATTAAAGAAAAAGGCTGTATCAAAATAGATATCTTTACCTAATAGATACCTTTCTACATCCTGCCATATCTCAAACCCACCGAAATGCGCAGCTATAATCTTAAGTTTAGGGAATTGATTTCTTATCTTTATCAATCTATCTGGCGATGAACGGATGAGCTTGGTGCCTGAAAGTTCTTTCCCACAATGAAAAAGCACAGGGATATTCATCTGCTGCATTGACTCATAAATCGCAACTATGCCTTTATCATCAATATAGAAATCCTGAAATTCCGGCTGTAGTTTAATTCCGTCTGCATTATCTCTTATGCGTATCAGCTCTTCTTGCCATTTATCGTATTCAGGGTGAAGCGCACAAAAGACTCTTAAACGGCTATCTCTTATTTGAAACAACCAATCATTTATGGAAGGAACCTGATCTGGCCTTGTAGCAACTGCACAGACTACGCTTATATCAATTTTATTTTTATCCATAAAATTGCTTAAGGTACCAAGGGTAGGATCACCTACAAGCTTAACCCTGAAAGATGTCTCTAGATTTTCTTTGGCTTTTTGGGAAACTTTTTCTGGCCAGGCATGGGTATGGATATCAATAATCATTTAAATCTGATACAAATCGTCTCTTTCTAGTATTTTAAAACCGGAATTAATCAATATTTTTTTTATTGATTTTAAATCCTTTGTCTCAATATCAAGACAACATACTCCTTGTTTTTCTTCTGGCAATACAAAACCAAATGCATCCTTTATGTTAACCTTATATTTCATAAGAATTGAGGAAAGCTTATAAAGATTACCTGGCTTATCCTTTACAGATATTGCTATAACATCCTTTAATGCGCATGCATAACCCTTGTCTGCCAGGGCTAAATAGGCCTCCTGCGGCTTATCGACCATTAATTTAATCAGGCCAAAATCTCCTATATCTTGGATAGTAAACGCAATGATATTTATGCCTTTTTTTGAAAGGATCTCTGTAACTGCACCTAATCTACCTGGTTTATTTTCTACAAATATCTTAAGCTGTTTTGCCATATCTAACCTCCTATATCTTAGGCCTTAAATCTTCTACTCTCTTTGCCTTGCCTTCAGAAACCGAAAGGCTTCCTGGTTCGTGTAGCTCAACGATTGGATGAATAATAATGGAACTGCGTAGTTCCGCAATAATTTTTTCTTTGAGCTTATCTAACTCTTTTAAGTCGCCCTTAAACATCTTTGAATAAATCTCAACCTTGACTATCAATTTATCCAGTGCCCCTTCTTTTTCTAAACGCACCAGGTAGTTATTGCCAACCTCTGGTATCTTCATGATGATCTCTTCTATTTGTGATGGAAACACATTGACGCCATTTACTATCAACATATCATCACTCCTGCCGGTTATCCTGGATATTCTTCTGTGGCTTCTCTTGCATTTACAATTTCCCTTATAAATAAATGCCAGATCTCTTGTTCTATATCTTAAAATAGGAGTTGCCCTTCTATTTAAGGTAGTAAAAACAATCTCTCCTTCTGTATCTTCTCTAAGCAATTTTTTAGTCTTAGGATCAATTACCTCTAATATATATGCGTCTTCCCATATATGCATACCACACTTATAGACACATTCAAAGCCTACCCCTGGCCCATTCATTTCACTTAGACCATAAGAATTATAAGCATCTATACTGAATAATTTCTCGATTTTTCTTCTTGTGTTTTCAGAGTATGGCTCTGCACCTAAAAATGCCTTTTTAAGATTAAAGTCTTTAATATTAAAACCAAATTCCTCAAGCTTGGAATATATATGCAACATATAGCTGGGTGTTGCATGGACCACGGTAGTTCTAAAATCCTTCATAAGCTGAAGCTGCCGCCTTGTATTACCTGAAGCAGCAGGAATAACAGTCATGCCTAATCTTTCTGCTCCATAATGAAGCCCCAGGCCCCCTGTAAATAGGCCATAACTCATCATATTCTGAAATACATCTAAAGAACTGCAGCCAGTTGCAACTATACATCTAGTTACCAAGTCTGTCCAGCCATCGAGATCATTCTTTGTATGATACACTACTGTAGGAATCCCTGTTGTGCCGCTTGAGGTATGAAGCCTCACAACCTCTTTTAAATTAACAGATAGATGCGCATAGGGGTAACACTCCCTAAGGTCATCTTTGGTGGTAAAAGGAATCCTTTCTAAATCTTCTAAGCTCTTGATATCCTCACTTGAACGTATGCCTATTTTCTTAAGCCTATTTTTATAAAAATCGGTATTTAAAGCATGCGTTATTGTTTCCTTAAGGAGTTTAAGTTGCAACTTTTTTAATAAACTCCTGTCCATTGTCTCAATTTTCTTATTCCAGTAACTTAATTTCATATCTATAGGCTCCTCATATCCTTATCTGTGACTATATTAATTTTATTTTTCTTTAAGATTGTGATTGCCTTATCAGGGTCATCAAACCTGAAAACAAGCAGGGCATTGCTTGAGGCCTTCTCAACAAAGGCATACATATATTCAACATTTATCTCATTCTCATATATAACCTTTAATATGCCTGCAAGTCCTCCTGGGGTATCTTCTACCTCTACAGCTACAATATCGGTGAGCTTTGCAATAAAACCTTTTTCCTTCAATGCAGAAACTGCCTGTTGCGGTTTATCAACGACAATCCTAAGTATTCCGAATTCCGGAGTTTCTGCAATAGTCAAAGCTCTGATATTGATATTCTTTTTACCCAACAATGAACATACCTCAAAAAGACGACCTTGGCGATTTTCTAAAAATATGGATATCTGTGTAAGTTTCATGAACCCTCCTTATGTAGCCCTTTTATCAACAACCCTTTTTGCCTTTCCTTCGCTTCTTTCTAATGTCTTTGGCTCAACAAGCTTTACCTTAACAAATACTCCAAGAATGGACTCTATTTCTTTTTTAATTTTGTTTTCTAAGGACTGTAATGCCTTTATCTCGTCAGAGAAAATCTTTTCTTCTACCTCAACAAGTATCTCTAGCTCATCTAATTCTCCGGCCTTTCTATCAACTATAAGTTGGTAATGCGGCTTAGTACCTTCAATGCCTAGCAGTACATGCTCAATCTGGGAGGGAAATACATTGATGCCTCTTACAATAATCATATCATCGGTCCTACCCATTATCTTACTTATCCTAGGTGAACTTCTTCCGCAAATACACTTCTTGTAATTGATGCTTACGATATCCCTTGTACGGTAACGTAAGAGAGGAATACCCTGTTTGGTAAGGGTAGTGATAACAAGCTCTCCTCTTTTGCCTTCTCCTACGCTTTTACCGGTTTTTGGGTCAATCACCTCCGGATAAAATACATCACTAAAGATATGCAGCCCTTTTTTATGTACACATTCATGCGCAACCCCTGGACCTATAATTTCAGATAGTCCATATACATCTGTAGCTATCATATCCCAGGTTTTTTCTATCTCTTCTCGCATTGATTCGCTCCAAGGCTCTGCGCCAAAACTTCCTACCTGCCAACTGCTCTTACGCGGGTCTAATCCCATCTCCTTGGCCTCTTCAGCCATATACAGACAGTAACTAGGCGTACAGGCTAAAATCTTGGGCTTAAAATCATTCATTAGTTTAAGCTGTCTTTTTGTCTGACCGGATGAAGATGGTATAATAGTTAGACCCATCTCCATTGCACCATAGTGAAAACCCAAGCCACCGGTAAATAAACCATATCCATATGCAATCTGAATCATGTCACCGGGTTCTGCACCTGCGCAGCATAATGCCCTTGCCATAACCTCTGCCCAGAGAGCTTGATCTTCTTTTGTATAACCTACTACCGTAGGATTGCCGGTTGTCCCGCTAGATACGTGGATTTCTGTGATATCTTTTAGTGGCCTTGAGAATAACTTAAATGGATAGCTATCACGCATATCCTCCTTGGTTGTAAAAGGCAATTTTTCAATATCATCTATATCTTTTATATCATCGCTAGAGACATCCTCTTCTTTTAATTTCTTTTTGTAGATAGTGTTATTCTTGCTCAAGTATTTAACTATAGCAACGAGCCTATCTGACTGTATATTTTTTAAATCTTCTAACTTCATGCACTCAATCTTCTCATCCCAAATCATATTCATCACTCCTTGCCTTAATAAATATTTTTTTATTTTCTTCAGAGTATTTAGAAGATACAGCCCTTTCTATTGCCCTTATCCAATTGTCTTCTTTAAGAATAAGATACCTTGACAACAAACCTAAGATAAAAATATTTACATATCTTTTATCAACCACAGAATCTAAGGCTATAGAAAGGCCCTTGATTAAATCTATTCCTTTGTTTGTTAAGAATCCCGTCATCCTGTCATGCTCTTCTTTAAAAAAAGACACCAGGAAATCTGCCTGGCCATAAGGTATAAGAGGAGAAAAAACTTGTCTGCCAAACCTAACATGAGATTCTACAGAGCCGCCCCTCTGCGCCATACCATGCACTTCAGATTTCTTAACATGATAGCCCTCAAGGAGCGCTGCATCACTAAGTATCTCAGAGGCAGTTAATACACCCTGGCCTCCAATCCCGCAGAATAGGACATTAACAGTATCTTTACTATTTCTTGTATATTGCTTTGGCATTACATACCTCTATGCAGAGATTGCAACCTGAACAAAGGGCTTCGTTTATTTCTACAGACCCGTCTTCGCATTTTTTTAATGCAGGGCAATCCAAGGACAGACAAATATAGCATTTCTTACATTTACTTTTATCTACCGAGGGTGCCTGATCCTTATCTTTTGTAAGTAACATACAAGGAGCCCTCGCGATTATGACTGACAAGGCATCCAGGCTTAATGATTTTTTTATAGACTCTTCTAATTCTTTAACTTGATGCGGGTTAACAACGCTAACATTATCTGCGCCACATGACTTACATAGTTCTTCTAGGTTTAATCGCTTTGTCTTGTTACCTTTTATAGTAAGGCCTGTAGCAGGATGCGGCTGATTTCCAGTCATTGCAGTTGTGCCATTATCTAGGATAATCACCAGGCCCTTCATCTGATTATAGCTTAAGTTTATAAGGCCAGGGATTCCTGTATGTACAAAGGTAGAATCACCGATAACTCCAACTACCTGCTTATCCAGGACCCTTTTAAAACCTTCAAAAAAGGTAATGCTGCTTCCCATGCATAAACATGTATGCAGACTATTTATTGGAGCCAGTGCCCCAAGCGTATAACAACCTATATCACCGGTTACAATCAATTTTAATTTCTTAAGCGCCCAGAAAACTGCGCGATGAGGACATCCCGGGCACATAACTGGCTTTCTTGTTGCAACCTTGTCTTCTTTCTTTTCCTTTTCGTTTACAATATCCTTTATGTATTCCGGCCTCAACTCACCGATTCTAAAAGAAGAATGTTTTGCCTTGCACTTTACGCCCAACATCCGTACATGTTCTTCTAGGTATGGCTCAAGCTCTTCTATAACAAAGAGCTCTTTTACGCTTTGAGAAAACTTCCTTATTTTATTGTCTGGCAATGGAAAGCTAAAGCCAATTTTAAAAATAGAGGCGTCTGGATACATCTCTTTTACATAGAGATAGCTAACGCTACTTGTGATAAAGCCGATCTTTCTACTGTTTAATTCAATTTTATTTAAAGGCGAGGTGTCTGAGAGTTTTTTAAGTTTGGTGATTCTATTTTCTAGAAGAATATGCCTTTGATATGCATTACGCGGGACCATTACATATTTTGGAATATCAATTTTGAAATCTCTCTTTGGAATTTCTTTTCTTGTTCCTACAGATATGTTTTCTTTTGTATGTGCAATGCGGGTGGTAAGCCGTATCATTACTGGTGTATCAAAACTCTCACTGATATCAAATCCTATTGCGGCAAATGACCTTGCCTCAGAAGGGCTTGATGGCTCTAAGAGAGGTATTTTGGCTATTTTTGCAATAAGACGGTTGTCTTGTTCGTTTTGGGAGGAGTGAATCCCGGGGTCATCGCATGAGACAATAATAAAACCCGCATTGACTCCTGTGTAGCTAGAGGTCATCAACGGGTCCATTGCCACATTTATACCGACATGCTTTGAGGCAAATAAAGACCTGCCACCTGCGATCGAAGCACTTAAGCCAATCTCAAATGCCACCTTTTCATTGACTGACCACTGGGAGTCAACTTCCTGAAATTGGGCGAGATATTCAAGGATTTCTGAGGCAGGAGTTCCGGGGTAAGATGCTGCTACCCTTACCCCTTCTTCAAAAGCTCCTTGTGCTATGGCTTCATCACCAGATAGAAGTACTACCTTAGTTTTTTGACTATCCACCATAGAAATATAAAACAGCTAAATTGCTAAAACTTAAGCTGT